>NZ_BAAAVI010000036.1:0-85917 GCF_039534445.1 Streptosporangium fragile
GCGCAGAGTCCCCGGCGTCGAAGCGCGTCTTCGGCGGAGACGCCGGGGAGTCCACGGAACCGAGCGGCCGTGTGCGCCACCGGTGCGATCGCCGCACCGGTGGCGTTTCCATGCTCGCGTCGAACGGTGAGAAGCACGCCGGCCGGCGGGAAACACCGAGAATCAGCCGTCCGGCAAGACCGTGGTCGCGGTCAGTCGTGGTTGCCCGGCGGACAGAGCGGACTGCACAGCACATCGACCCAGACGTCGGCGACCGGCGCGGTGACCCGCTCGGCGACGTCGGCCGGGATCGCGCCGCCCATGACGTCGTCCCAGATCATGCGTACGGCGGCGGCCAGCGTGACAATGCGGGTGCCGCACCCCGCGCAGACGCGCACGTCGCCGTGCGTGTCCAGGATGGACAGCGGGCCGCTCACCGGGATCTCCACTCCGCGCAGACGAACCAGACGGTCTTGCCCTCCGGCGCGGGCTCGACGCCCCACCGGTCGGCATAGGCCGCGACGATCGCCAGCCCGCGCCCGCGCTCCTCGTCCGGACCGGCCGCGAGGAGAGTCGGCCACGCGGCGCCGCGGTCGGTCACCTCACCGCGTACGCTCCGCCCGCGCCGGGACAGCGAGAAGGTCACCGGCGACTTCGCGTGCACGACCGCGTTCGTCACCACCTCCGAGACGACCGTGGCCACATCGTCGGCCAGGGCGGGCAGGCCCCACGCGGCAAGGACCTCCCGCGCGAGCCGGCGCGCGGTGCCGACCGTCTCGGGGTCGGCGGGCAGTTCCCAGCACGCCTCCCAAGTGTCATCGCTTATGGGGGGCGGGGGGATGGGGTTAGGGTTCTTCATAGGTCAGGGAGCTCCGAGTTCCTGATCCAGTCCTCGGGCGGGTGGTTGCGTCACCCACCCGAGGACGCCGGGGGTTGTCACCGCTCGCCGACTACTCGTCTTCCTCGTCGAGCAGGTATGAGCACATTGATCAGTGGCATCCGCAGCGAAAGCGGAGACGTGATGCTTACCGTCGCCGCTCCCCCACTGGACAAACCGGCCTGGAACTTCCCAGCCTGACCGCCATATCGACTTTCAGTGCCATAACGCCCACTCTCCGTAGCCGGAGCGGCTAGCCTCATGATGCCTTCGATCACCCTTAAATGGCAATACCTAAAATTGGCAATACCCATAGATGTGTTATGTGCGAATTGCCCCGATAAACGAAAAGAGAGGAATTACAGGTGGCATATAGCCCCACGGTCAGGAGAAGGCGCCTGTCCAACGCTTTACGCCAGTTCCGCGAGACCGCAGGTCTCGACTCCAAAGAGGCCGCACGACGACTCGGATGGCAGCCCAGCAAAGTGACCCGGATCGAACGGGATGAGTGGCGGCGTCCGACCATCAACGACGTCATGGATCTGCTCGACGTCTATGGCGTGACGGACGAGACCAGGCGACAGGCCATCATCGCCCTGGCACGGGAGAGCCGTCGGCGTGGATGGTGGGAGGAAGAATTCAAGGACATCCTGGGTGGAGCACTCGTCGGCTTGGAATGGGAGGCCTCGGAGATCCAGACCTTCGAGGCGATGCTGATCCCCGGCCTGCTCCAGACCGCCGACTACGCCAGGGCGGTCTTCAAAGGCGGACGGGT
This sequence comes from Streptosporangium fragile, assembly GCF_039534445.1. NCBI lineage: Bacteria > Bacillati > Actinomycetota > Actinomycetes > Streptosporangiales > Streptosporangiaceae > Streptosporangium > Streptosporangium fragile. The sequence goes on from NZ_BAAAVI010000036.1 coordinate 1,632, forward strand.
GATGGAGAGGGGCGATATCGAACGCCTCACCGAGGCGCGCCTGGCCCGCCAGCGGATTCTGGATCGCGAGGACCCGCCCAGCTTCTGGGCCGTGATCGACGAGGCCGCGCTCCGCAAGCAGGTCGGAGGCCCCGCCGTGATGCGTGACCAACTCCACCACCTGTGCCGGATGGCTGAACGCCGAAACGTCGGCATTCAGGTGCTCCCGGATGCGGTCGGCGCACACACCTCGATGACCGGCGGATTCACGATCCTCGACTATCAGGCGCCCGAGGACCCGAGCATCATCCATGTGGAGGTCGGCGCGGCCGGTGATCTTTTTCTGGAGAAGCCGGGAGACGTGGCCCACTACCGGAAAAGCTACGGCTACCTCCGCGCGTCCGCACTGAGCGCGGATGCGTCGGTGACGTACATTGAAAACCTGGCCGAACACCTTAAATAAGGGCGGAAACTATGGAACCCATCCGATCCGGTCTTGTATGGCACAAATCCTCCCTCAGCTCGGCAGAAGGACAGAACTGTGTCGAGGTCGCGGCACTCCCCGGCGGCGGCCGGGCCGTACGGGATTCCAAGGACCCCGGCGGACCCGTCCTGACGTTCACCCCGGACGAATGGCACGCGTTCATCCGAAGCGTCAAGGATGGTGCGTTCGGCTGACGGCCTCACATCATGAGAGGGCGGCCCCGGCAGCCACCAAGCCAGGGCCCCACCTCTACGACCAGCCCGGCTGCCATCACTCCCCTCTCATCAAGCAACCGCCTGTACGGCGTGGGGTAGACAGAGCCAGAACCCTGGTACGCGCCGGACATCAGAATCCTTGGTCCAAGCGGTGGATACGGCTCGCCGCAGGATCCATCAAAATGATCGACGGATTGTGAGGCACCGATGGACCTGGCCGACGCCGAATGGCGCAAGAGCACACTCAGCCAGGGTGGCGGCAACAACTGCGTGGAAGTCGCCCGGAACCTTCCCGGCATCGTCGCGGTACGCGACTCGAAGGCTCCTGACGGGCCAAGTCTGATTTTCACCCGCATGGAGTGGTCCACCTTCGTCGAAGGTATAAAGAGTGGCGGGTTCGACCAGTAGAAAACTCACCGAGGGCGAAAATCATGGACCTTGCTCAGCCCAATCTCACCTGGCGGAAGAGTTCCTGTTCCGGCTCGGGTGACAACTGTGTCGAGGTCGCGGCGCTCCCCGGTGGTGGCCGGGCCGTACGGGACTCCAAGGACCTCGACGGGCCCGTCCTGACGTTCACCCCGGACGAATGGCACGCGTTCATCCGAAGCGTCAAGAACGGCGCGTTCGGCTGACCGACCCACGCGATACGGGCACCGCTGCGGCGAGCCGCTGCGCCAGGGCTTCCATCTCGGCGAGCAGCCCGGCCGGCGGTGAGCACAATCGACAGCGGCTTTGGCCCTGCTCACAGGTCAGGTCAACGCCGGTGAGTTAAGGAATCTGCGGGGGTGGGAGGCGTTCTCATTCGCATCGGGTGCTGTTTGACCTGGCACGAGTTGGCGCGATTCGGGATCCGTCATTCCGTTCTCGCGAGGAGAGAACGGCACCTACACCGGAGCCTTCACCATCCTCTCCTTCATCCATGAGACCGACCCCGATGTCGCCTTCGCCGATTCCGTCGCCGGCAGCATCTTCATGGACGACGCCCGCGACCCACTCTGTGCCAGGCTCAAGTGGGACATGCAGCAAGGAAGTTCCCAGTGTGGCATGAGTAGGGCGAGACCCGGAGCAGCTCCGCCAGGCCGCAGCCGGGGAGAATACCGAGCAGTAGCCGTCCACCGTGCCGAACGCCCTCACCCGTCTCAGGTGAGGGCGTTCATGTTTCGCGGCGTGGTGGGCGGGCCGTGCCAGGTCAGCCGAGGATTCGGCGTAGGCAGTTGCCCAGAATGACGACGGTGGCCTTCTGGGCATCGGTGAGATGACCCATATAGGCATGCTCGGCAACCTTGCGCGAGGAGTCCACGAGATCACTCTCCAGCCCGTGCAGGACCACCTCAGCCGCGCGTAGACGGAGAGCGTCTTGCGGGCGGGAGCTGCACCGCAGATCGTCGCGCAGCGCCCAGATGTGGCGGCGTGCCCGGATCCGTTGGCCGGCGGTGTCGGCGTCCTCGTTGGAGAGGACGGCCAGGGCCTCCTCCACCGAGGGATGACCCAACTCGGAGCCCTGGACGACTGACCGGACCAACAGGTAACGGATCCGGGGAATCGCCGTCAGGGATGGATCGCGCACGATCGCGCTGATCTCTGGGTCTTGCAGTATCGGGTGGTCACGGTACTGCTCGGGGACGATGTCGTCGGAGAGTGGGGATGCGACGAGCAGGCGGATGTGGCTAGTGTCCAAGAGCCACTCTTCGGTGAGACGCTCGCCCGTGATGCGCTCGGCAAGAACCAAGGCTGCGGCCTGGCGGGCCAGGCGGTCGTTATCTCCGGCCGCGACCATGATCGACGCCGCATCCGCGATAGGGAGGGCGGCAAGGTCCTCACCGGACTCGGCACCCAGGTTGTGGGCGATGACCGGCGCACCGGCTGCGGCGTAGGACAGCAGGTCGGCGTTAGGGCCGTTGAGCAGGACACTCACCGCCCTGCCTTCCGCCGCGAGCACTCGAAGGACCTCCGGCCTGGTCCCCTCGGCCCCGTTGGGCTCGACCACAAGGGTCCACCGGCCGACCTCGCCGGCAACCAGCACGGGCAGCACGCCGGGGATGTCGGCGTCGTATTGCTCGATCTGAGCGTCTTCGACGTTCATGGCCTCCCCCGAGTCGGGATCAGCGCCGAACGCCCGCACCACCGCGCCGAAGTCCGGCAGATCCGACCAGGTCAGGCAGGTGGAACCCTCGGCGAACCAGGCCGAAACGAGCTCACCGTAATGAGCGAAGTCATTCTGCAGCATGCGCCATTGTCCAGCAGAAGACGGAGCTGGCGGGCGATTGCAGAAAGCGCCCGCCAGCTACGCGTCAGCCTTTACCGGGAAGGCTGGCCGCTGTAGGTCTTCACATAGAAGGTGTCTCCGGGAAGGACCCGGTATCACTGCCAGAAAGTGTTCTGTGACGCTCCTCCTGCGGTGTTCGATTTCTCCGTGATCAGCTTGATCGAGGGCCCTGTCCGACGAAGGGCTGCTCACCCGGGGACTTCGCGCCGTGACCACCCACCACATGATCTTGCATTGGAATCGGCTCGGCCTTCCCTACCAAGCTCAGGCAAACATGGCGTTGGCCGCGAAAGAAGTCATATTCGGCGACTGACCGGTGCACCCCGCCCGCCTCCGCTCCTCCTCGTCAGACAACCGCCCATACGTCGCGGGGTGGGCGAATCTGGAACTCGGGATACGCGCCGAGCGTCAGACTCCTTCGTCTTTCCGAGTGGCGGGTACGGCGCGCGCTGCGGGGTGGCGGGGGCCGTGGCCCGGGGGCGGGGTGAGCGGCGAGACGTAGTTCTCACCGTCGACGAGCGGGGTGGCCAGGCTGACGCCGGCCGGGGCCATGCGGTCGTACTCGGCCAGGACGAGGTCCTTGGTGCGGTACGTGCCGTACTTGGTGATCTCGTTGTTCTTGAGGCCGCCCGAGTCGGACTGGAAGGTCTCCAGGATGTAGTCCACGTCGGGGCGGTCGATGCCGTAGAGGTGAAAGAAGTAGGCGTCCAGCTCGGCGCGGATCTGGGCGCGGCGGGCCTCATCCCACCGGAAGGGGGCACCGGAGTCGCCCAGGTCACGGGCGAGTCCGGCCATGTCGTAAGCGGTGTAGACGAGCTCCAGGACGCGGGGCGTGATGAAGGGAGTGTGCGGCCCCAGCATCAGGGGGGTGGGGACGGGAAGCTGCTTGAGGGTGATCCGCGTGAGGTGGATGCCGCCAACCTTCTGCCGCGCAACGTAGTCATAGACCAGAGAGCTCTGCGCCGCGATGAGAGCCGTGGCCAAGTCGGAGCCGACGAACGGCAGCATCAGGGGGAACGTGTAGCTGATCGCCGCGCGTGGTAGGAAACCGGCAATGGCCGTGCGCTCGTCGGTAGAGCGGCAGACGTCCCGGCATCCTGTGAGCCAGTCCTTGTACCAGCCAAGTTCCTCCAGACGCCGGGCGACACCCGGAACCTTCACCTCTTTTCTGTTGCGGACGGTTGGGATCAACCCATTCTCCGCGATCCAGTAGCGCGGATCGGCCACAGCCGCGGGATCCTGCTTCTCGGAGAGGGAAAGACGGCGGCGATCCTCGTTCCCCGTGCCGAAGTAGGAATTCCAGCGATGGTCGTAGAGATGGGCCATCTTGCCTTCGTAGACAGGGAGCATCCGCTCCTCGCCCCGAACGAAGACGTTCCCGTATAGGAGCCAACCGTCGGCGTCCAACTCCTCGCGGGTGCGGAACAAGTCGGAGTCATCGGTCATGTTGAAGTGGTTCTTGAAGACAACGCTCCAGTGGTTGCCCCCCTGCCGCTTCTCATTCCACAGCACCGGGATACGGCGATAGATAGCGGCGGTGAGGTCGGCGTCGCGTCGGCTGCGGAAAATGGGCAAGGTACCGGTGTTGGGGTTGATAAGTGCGATCTCTTCCGGACTGAGCGCGAAAACGCGGTCGGCGTCGTCGAGGTCAACGGTGTCTTCGAGGAAAAAGGCGAACTTCGCCGCCGGTTCGCGCAGGTCCCGGCCGGTCAGCGAGAGCAGGCAGAACTTGTAGCTGGAGTGCACGCCGACGAACAGCGGCTTGCGGTTCTCGAAGTCGTACAGGGAGGCGATGGCGCCGCGCCGGGTGAGGTCGCTGAAGAGGTGCTGTGCCCCCGCGCCTGTCGCGATGGCCGTCGGGATGATGCACCCGAAGCGGCCCCTGGGCGCGACGATGGCCGCGAAACGCTCGGCGAAGAGCTGGTCGGTCTGGAGTGAGTTGACGCCCTTGACCGTGAGCCCTTTGCCGCACAGGGGGAACACTCCCGAACCGCCCGCGAAGAGGAACGTCGACTTCACCTTGCGGCGTTCGGTCCAGTAGTGCTCGCCCGCCTTCGTGTTCTCCTTCGCCCACTCGGCGATCCGAGTCCGTCGCGCCAATCCGGAGATCGCGGCGATCGACGGCTCGACGACGCTGAAGTACTTCTTGTCCTCGAAGTCGACCTTGTCCCAGGGCGGGTTGCCCAGCACGCAGGAGAAGCCGCCCGCCCAGCCGGTGGCCGGGTCCACGTCCGCGCCGGTGTCGCCGTCCGGGACCACGAAGACGTCGGGGAAGGCCAGGTGCCAGTGGAAGAAGCGGTACTGGTCGCGGAGCCGCACGATCTCTTTGCGGGTCTCCTCCGAGGCGGCCGCGGCCCGCGGGTCCTGGAGGGCGCGGAAGACCTTCTCGGTGATCGCGGGCGGCGCGTCCTTGGTCTTGTGCCACATGAACGCCGCGCACCAGGCGTCGGCCACGGACACGGCGTGGGCGTACGCGGCGGAGGTCTCCCACGTGCGATAGTCGGCGGCCTGGTCGTGAACCTCCGCGAGCGTGTCGGACGGGGCGGCGGCGATGCGGCGCAGTTCGACGGCGAAGGCGGTGTTGGCCACCTTCGTCTCCGTGGCCACGTCGAACAGCGTTTCCTGTCCCCCGCGTTCCTTGTCGTTCTGGTTCTCCAGGAACTTCGCGAATCCGGTGTCGTCCCCCTCGACCGGCTTGAACGCCTTGTTCGGGATGCCGCCGCGCATCAGCGTGGGTGTCGCCCCGATCAGCGCGTTGCCGTGTTTGATGTGCGCGTCGAGGAACCCGAGCGGCTTGCCCGGCTCCAGGGCCTCCAGCCAGAGCGAGACCTTGGCCAGCTCGACGGCCATCGGGTTGAGGTCGACGCCGTACACGCAGCGGGCGATGACCTCGTGCAGGGCGTGGCGGACCGCGTCGAGGGTGGGTTCCGGGTTGCGTTCCCGTACGGCGGCGACGCGCTTGGCGATCCGGCGGGCGGCGGCGACGAGGAAGTGGCCGGAGCCGCAGGCCGGGTCGCAGACGGTGAGGGACAGCAGTTCGGCGACGATGCTCTCGGCCGGGTCGGGCTCGCCCGCGGCCGACGCCTTCCGCTCACCGCGCTCGACCGCGTCGTCGATGACCGGGTCGAGGGTGGAGTCGAGCAGGGTCTCGATGAGGGAGCTCGGCGTGTAGTACGAGCCGGTCTTCTTGCGGTCGTTGCCGAGGCGGTTGACCAGTTCGAAGGTGCTGTCGACGGCGCTGTGCTTGGGGACGAGTTCGAGGAGCGACTCGTAGATGGAGCCGAGCTCCTCCGAGCCCATGTTGCGGTAGTCCACCTGGCGCCAGCGGGCCGAGTTCACGTCGCGGACGCGGGAGAGGTGGCGTACGGCCTCCAGCAGGTAGGCGTTGGAGAGGGACAGGCCGCGCAGCGGGGCGTCGGCCCCGGTGTCGTCGAAGAGGCCGCCGAGGCCCGGCAGGCCCAGTTTCCGGTGGCCTTTCTCGTTGCCGAGCGCGTCGAGGACGATCCGCAGGGACTGGTAGAGGTCGGTGTGCGCGGTGCCCCGGCGGCGGTTCGCCTGGCGGCGTAATCGGGCGGAGGAGAAGTAGGTCGCGTACCTCCGGCGGGCCTCCTCGTCGGCGTGGGGGTGGTGTAACGCGTCCCGGTCCTCGGCGACGAAGAGGAAGATCAGCCGGTAGGCGAGGCGGAGCAGCGCGGCGTGGAAGGCGTCCACGTCCAGGTTCTTGCGGAGGTTCGCGTTGGCGGGGTGCTTGAGGAAGCCGGTGCCGAGCGTGGTGATGGCCTTCTGGACCCCGTCGCGGTGGTGGTCCAGCGCCCGGGTGCCGGAGTCGATCGCCTCGATGCGCCACTTCTCCAGCCAGCACGCCGACGGTGCCGCGTCCTCCGCCACGTCGAAGCGCGTGACGTGCAGCACCCGGTACAGCAGGACGAACTCGCTGAACAGCTCGCCGTCGAAGATGGCCTCCAGGTCGAACTCGACGTACGAGGCGGTGGCGAGCGCGCTGGAGTCACGTAACAGGCGCAGCCGGCGGCCGTTGGTGAGGACGCCCCACAGGTGGGCCTCGGCGCGGTTGAGGCACTCCTGGACGAGGGACTGCGGCGGGATCGTGCCCGCGCCACCGGGACGCCTGTCCAGGGCGGCGTTCCACGCGGCCAGGTGCACGGGGACGTGGTTCCAGCGGTGGCTGATCGGGAAGGTCTTGCCGCCGTCGTCGGAGGCGATGCCCGTCGCCCCGATCGCCGTCAGGCGGCCGAAGCCGAGCTCGGCGAAGAGGGGTTCGAGCCACTGTGTGATCGCGAGGCCGGTGGGGTCGGCCGGGGTCTCGGCCTCCGGGGCGGCGGGGAGCTTCTCCCGTAGTTCCTTCCAGACCGACTTGAGGTAGTCCCAGTGGCGCTCGGCGTCGTCGCGTACCGAACGCGAGCCGACGACGCGGTAGTCGGCGGGCAGTGAGCCCTTGACGTCCTTGCCCTCGGAGATGCGGACCAGCATGTCGGCGGGGAGGAGACCGCCGACGGTGTGGACGGCGGAGAAGACCTGGTTGCGGGTGACGGCGGACATCAGGCGGCTCCTCCGGCGGCGGGGGCCGCGGTGGAGGCGGCGGCGTCGGACACGGGCAGGTAGACGTAGACGCCGAGGACGTCGGCGGGTTTCTGCGTGACGACCTCCAGCCCGCGGACGATCTCGCCGGAGGCGCTGCGGACCCGGCGGTGGGAGTCGAGGAGTTCCAGGCGGAGCTGCTCGCCGTACTCCTCCAGGTGGGTGGCGACGGCGGGCAGCCCGCCGAGGACGCGGCCCATGGTGCGCTCGCCGAACGCGGGGTCGGTGTTCTCGTCGGCGGTGGCGTCGAGCAGCGTCAGGGCGTCCTCCGCGGGCAGCCACTCGGCGTTCGCGGGCGAGCCCCGGAAGGCGAGGAGGCGGGCGTCCTCGGCGACGAGCTGACGCTCACCCACCCGGGAGGGCAGGGTGAGGTGGAAGCGGTAGCGGACCAGGAGCAGCGTGGTGCGGGTGCCGACGGCCCTGGTGCGGACCACTCCGCAGCGGCGGGCCGGGCGGCGACGGGTAGCCCGGTCGCCGGGCTCCCCGCCGTCGGGTTGATTTTCGAGGGCGGCGTTGAGGACGTAACCGGCGAGCGCGCCGACCACCGGGTCGGTGCGGACCAGGGCGGCTTCCCCGCGCGCCACCGCCGCCGTCGTACGGAACGGGATCGGGCGGCCCGGGTCGACGGCGCCGCCTCCGGCGACGGGGGCGAGGCTGTCGCGGAGCCCGGCGGGGGTGCCGCTCACGTCCGCGGTGAAGTCTCCCGTGCCGCCCGTGTCGTCGCGCAGGACCCCGTCGAGGGCGGTCAGGGCGTGCCGGACGAAGTCCCGGATCTCCCCCGCCCGGCCCAGGGCGTCGCGGATCGCGGCGACCTCGCGGGCGACCTCCTCGGGGTGGATGGAGCGCTGGGCGAAGCGGGAGCGGGACGTCTTCTCGCGTTCCGCGGCGGAGTTCCACTCCGCCTCCAGCGCGGCGGCCTTCTCGTCGATCGCCCTGAGCTCCTCAAGGCCGAAGAGAGCGTCCTGCCCGCGGTGGACCTCCCGCTCACGGCGCCGGTTGCGCATCAGCAGCCATTCGACGATCGCGTCGGTCACCCCGGAGGAGGCCGCGTCGGGGACGGAGACGGAGATGCCCAGGTCCTTGCGGATCTGGCGGTGCTTCTCGATGAGGACTTCGAGGACCTTGCCGTCGATGCCGTTGTCCTCGCCGTACAGGGTGATGACCTTGACGATGTCCCTCTTCTGGCCGTATCGGTCGACGCGGCCCTCGCGCTGGTCGTGGCGGGTGGGGTTCCAGGCGAGGTCGTAGTGGACGACGGCGTCGAAGTGGTGCTGGAGGTTGACGCCCTCGGAGAGGCAGTCGGTGGCGACCAGGACGCGGCGGGCGGCGGGGTCGTCGCCCGCCTCGTCGGCGAGTTCCTCGATGCGCTGCAGGCGCTGCTGCGGGGAGAGGGTCCCGGTAACGGCGCGCACGACGGTCTTCCTGCCGAGCTTGCCGTCCAGGTGCTCGGCGACGTACTCGGCGGTCGGGATGTAGCGGCAGAAGACGATCGGGTGGTAGCCGTCGGCGAGCAGCGCCTTGAGGTGCTTGGTCAGCGCCGCCAGCTTCAGGTCCGCGGCCGTCCCCTCCAGCCGGGTCGCCCGGTCGGCCAGTTCCGCGAGCCGCGCGCCCGCCTCGCCGGTCTCCGCGCCGGGGGCGACGTCGAGGCCTTCCAGGGTGTCGCTGTCGGCGGAGTCGCTGGTCAGGGGGGCACCGAGCTTGTCGGCTTCCTCGGCGGTGGCGGCCGTCGCGGCGGCCGAGCGGGTGCGCAGTGTCTGGGCGGCGGCGCGCGGTGAGGAGACCAGGGAGCGCAGGAGCGCGATCGCCGACCACCAGGCGATCCGCGCCTCGCGCTTGCCCCGGTCACCGGCGGCGGTCACCCGCTCGCCCGCGTAGGCGATGGCGTCGTCGAGGAGGGCCCGGTAGGCCGGGGAGAGCCTGTAGGTCTCGTCCTTGAAATGCCGGTCCGAGGGAAACGTGGTCTCCTCGGCGAGGCCGTTGTCGGCCAGGCCGTCGTTCACGGTGAGGAACTGGCGCACGTCGGCCCGCTTGCGGTGCACGAAGTGCGCGGCGAGGAGCTTGCGGCCCTCCTCCGAGGCGAGGTCGACCTTCGTGAGCTCCGGCCTGACCAGGCCCAAAAGGTTGCGGAAGGCGCTCTCCTTGCCGCTGTGCGGGGTCGCCGTCACCAGGAGCAGGTGACGGCCGGGGTCGGCGGCGACGCGTTGGAGGAGCTCGTAGCGCAACTGGTTCTGCACGGAGCTGTTCTCGTCGGCGGCGACGCAGGTGTGGGCCTCGTCGACGATGACCAGGTCGGGGCAGTGCTTGACGAAGTCGTCGCGGTGACGGGTGGACTTGATGAAGTCCGTGGAGACCACGACGTGCGGGTGCCTGTCGAACAGGGACTGGCCCAGGTCGAGCCCGCGCTCCAGTTTGGAGACCGTGGAGGCCAGGACCAGCTCGGCGTCGATGCCGAACTTGGTGCGTAACTCCTCCTGCCACTGCTCGGCCAGCGCGGGCGAGCAGAGCACGGCGAGACCGCGCGCGCTCCCCTGGGCGAGGAGCTCGCTCGCGATCAGGCCGGCCTCGACGGTCTTGCCGATGCCGACGTCGTCGGAGATCAGCATCCGTACGGTCTTCTGACGCAACGCCATCATCAGCGGGACAAGCTGGTAGGCGCGGGGCTCGACGGCGATCCCGGCGAGTGAGCGGAAGGGGCCGGCGCCGGAGCGGAAGCCGATACGCAGCGCCGAGCGGAACAGGCCGGCGGCGCGGTGGTTGCCGAGGTCGGCGGGTGACGGGGGCGCGAACTCGGCGCTCCTGACCTCCTCGAAGGCCGGGAAGACGGCCGCGATGTCGTCGTCCGCGCCTCCCAGGGGGCGCAGGACGAGCATGTCGGAGGCGCTCTCGGGCAGTACGACCCAGTCGCGGCCGCGGACGGAGACCAGGGAACCGGTGGCGTGGGAAGTCGTCATCGGGGGGAGTGAGTCCTTGGGTAGTCGTCGGTGTGGTCTTCCGGATCAGATGCCCGCGCCGGACCCGAAGTAGCGCTTGAACTGCTCCGCGACGGTGGCCCAGTCACCGTCGTACGGGAAGCGGACCACGTCCCAGCCCTTGTCGAACAGCCGCTCCTCCGCCTCGGCGTCACGCTCGGCGACGGCGGCGTGGTCGTGGACGGGCCCGTCGACGAAGACCGCGACGTTGACGCCGGGCAGCCGGTAGACGTAGTCGGGCCGGGCGAGCGCCTCGGTGACGAAGGTCTGCGCCTCGTCGGGCAGGCGCAGGCCGCGCTCCTTGAGCCAGGCGATGAGCCTGCCCTCCAGTGCGGTGTCCGACTGCGCGGTCAGGCGCGCCAGCTGCTCCGAACGGGTCTCGCCCCGGCCGGTCGTCCGCGCCTGCGCGCCCGCGAAGCGCAGCAGCAGGTCACGCACCGAGTGACGGTCGATGGATCCGTGGTCGAGCTGGTTGCCGTAGGTGAGCAGGCACTCGTAGCAGCCCAGGGCGCAGGGCCGGTCGGGGTGCGGGCCGCCCAGGTCCGTGCCGTCGGTGTCGAAGTGGCAGATGGACAGGGCTTCGGCGGCGGCGCGGGCCAGCGCCCCGGGCTCGGACTGCATCAGGCGCAGGACACCGGCGCCGCCCTCGGCCGCCTCCGTGAACAGCATCCGGTCGCGGGGGCCGTCGTCCGGCGGGAGCAGCTCGCCGGTCAGCTCCGAGTCCTCCAGTTCGAAGGCGGCCTCGATGCCGCGTTCCAGCGCGTACATGAGCGAGAGCGCGACCGGCCTCGGCAGCGGCTCGTCCAGTTTCAGCACCAGGATGTTGCGGCGGTCCTCGACGTAGGGGATGACGCGCTTCTTGCGGCGTTTCTCGTTGCCGTCGGCGTCGATGACGGGCATCTCGCTGGAGTCGCCGGAGGCCTCACCGGCGTCGCGCTCAGTCATCCAGCGGCCGTCGGCGGGGTCGAGCCAGAAACCGTCCGGTTCGTCCGGCTTGGCGCGCACGCGGCCCATGTTGGTGATGCGGACGGTCGCCGAGTCGCCGTACGAGACGGTGGCGAGCCTGCCGCCGAGGTCGGAGACGAGGGCGTCCCGGCGGCCGGGGCGCAGCCCGTGGTCCTGGAAGCGGTAGGAGGTCACGAGCCGGAAGCCCGCCTTGCGGCGCTCCTCCTCGTCGGAGGAGATCCGCTCGCGGCGCTTGGTGTAGACGGTGTGCAGCTGGAGCAGCCCGTGCGTGGTCGCGCGCAGGGGCTCGTCGCACATCTGGCAGCGGTCGTCACGGTCACGGGTGTCGTGGTGGTAGCCGCAGCCGGTGCATCGCTGGGCGTCGGTGGTGACGACGTCACCTGTCGTGTCCGGCGGCAGCTGGATGCGCGTGACCTGGTAGCGGGCGCCCTCGTGGTAGATGAGGGCGCCGGGCCCGAACTCGCGGATCGCGAGGAACCGGGGACGCTGGAGGTAGTCTCCGTCGCCGAACCTGCGCCCGGTCGTGGGGATGTACGCGGCGAGCGGCAGCCGCGGGAAGGAGTACCCGGGCAGGAAACCCTCACTGGCCAGGTAGCGGTACGGGTTGAAGTCGGACAGCACCGACTTGCTGTCCACGCTCTCGTTCTTGAGGAGGTTGAGCTGGGTCTCGGCCTCCCGGCGGCGGCCGACGGCGATCTTGCGGTCGCGCTCGGAGAGCGTGTGGTCCAGGACCCGCCGGTTCTGCTCGGCCTGGTCGGCGAGGGCGGCCCGGAACAGCCCGCGCCAGCGGTCGAACGACCGGTCGAACACCTCGGGAGCGGCACGGACCTTCTCCTCGATCCACCCGTCGTGCCACCAGGTGGTCTCCGCGAAGTCGGCCAGCAACCCGCCGAAGACCTGGCGGGCGGCGGCCACGGCGCGGGCCTGGGCGCCGGGGTCGCGCGAGCCCGCGGCGATGTCGTCGAGCAGCGGGAGAGCGGGATCGGGGCGACGCGCGTCCTCGGCGTATCCGATGTCGATGACCCCGGGGATGGCGCGCCCCAGTTTGAGCCCGGTCTCGGCGAGCCAGACGGCCTGGACGTGGGAGCGGACGAGGTCCTCGTTGGCGAGGTCGAGACGCGGCGGTGCGACGGCTCCGGCGACCATGCGTTCGGAGCGGCGGAAGTAGTACTGGTCGTGACTGTTGCCGGTGGCGCAGTAGGTGGTGACGAGCGCGGGCTGCCCCGACCGGCCGGCGCGCCCGCTGCGCTGCGCGTAGTTGGCCGGGGTCGGCGGCACGTTGCGCATCATGACGGCGTTGAGCTCGGAGATGTCGACGCCCAACTCCATGGTCGGCGAGCAGTAGAGCAGCTTCAGGTCGGCGCTGCGGAAGGCGTCCTCACGTCTCTCCCGCTCCTCGGGAGCGACCTGGGCGGTGTGCTCGCGGGCGGCGAGGCCGCCGAGGGCGCCGGCCGCGCCCCGGTAGAGGTCGCGGAAGAAGGCGTTGACGCGGGGGCCGTCGCCGCTGGGGTAGGTGCGGGTCAGCGGGTCGTGCGTGCCGGTCTCGCCCGTTCCGGCACGCCAGATGAGGGCCGCGGCCGAGATGCGGTAACCGGTGACGGCCGGGCCCGCCGGGCGCCGGAAGCGGCCCGCGCGCTGCGGGGCCGCGGCGATCTCCTGTACCAGTCCCGCTTTGGCGAGCACCTCCAGAAGTTCCACGATGATCTGCTGGGCGTCGTCGACCGGCAGGTCCTTGCCGAAGTGCACGCGCCGCAGGTACTTGCCGAACTTGCCGCGCCCGGACAGGAACAGGCCGGAGCGGTCCAGGCCGGGCCTGGACCCCTGCGGGTAGGCGGTGCCGACTCTGGGGCGGTCGCTCGCGGAGAGCACCCAGGGGTCGACGAGGCGTTCCTCGCTGGCGCGCTGGAGGGTGTCGAAGTCCTCCCGGAAGTGCTGCACGTCGATGGCGAGGGCGCGGCGCAGCTCGTCCAGCAGCACCCGCATGATCTCCGCGCGCCGGCCGGGCTCGGCGGCACGCAGCTTCCGGTGGGTTCCGGACCAGCGGTCCTCCTTCGCGGCGAGCCACTCCAGGTCCTCATAATCGATCTTCAGCAGACCCGTCTGCTCCAGGTTGGGCATGGTGATGCGCCAGCCGCGTTCGAGGTCCAGGTAGAGGCGGAAGGCGATGACGTCCCGCAGGGTCTTGGCGGCGTTGCGCGCCAGCGAAGGAGGCAGGTCTTCGGTGCGCGCGTACTCGGCCGGTTCCAGACCCAGCGCGCCGGCGACGCGGGCGGCGAGTTCCTCGTGGCGGATGCCGTCCTCCCCCGCCTCGACGGCCGCCCGGTACAGGGCGCCGCGCAGCTGGGTGATCTGCACGAAGTCATTGAAATGACCGGCCTGCAGGGAGGCGTCCTGCCGGTTGTCGACGAAGGTGAGGAGCTTGCGGGCCTCCTTCTTGAGCGCCTCGGCGGGCGCCTCCTTGAGGGAGCGGACGATGGAGGCGGAGACGAGGGAAGTCGCCGAGGAGCGCCCCTCCTGGTCGAGTCGTGCCAGTTTGGCGAAGTCCTTGCCTCTGACCTGCTCGTAACTGACCCCGCAGTGCAGGCAGAACAGGAACGGCGAGGGGATGAAGGCGGCCCTCAGCTCACCCCGGCCCTCGACCCCGTACGGGTCGACGGTGACGGCACTGGGCAGCCGCACCCGGTAGGAGGTGCGGACGACCTCCTGTCCCCTGTCGTCGATCTCCAGCCACGACTCGGGCAGGCGGCGGTCGGCGATGGCCTCCTCGGGCGTGCGCGGCCAGGGCCGGTCGGAGTCGATGTACAGGTAGCCGTCCCCGGCTCGGCCGCCGGTGGCGGCGGTGTCCGGGCGTGGGCCGTAGACGGCTCTGCCGTCCTTCTCCGTGCGCCACACGGTCAGGTACTCCTGACCGCACTCCCGGCAGAAGGCCAGCGGGAGCAGGATCTTGCCGTCCGAACCGGGCTGGACGAGCTGGTAGTCGCGCGTCAGGTGGCGGGTCGGCTTGTCCTCAAGGGTGACGTAGACGGTGTCTCCCTTGGAGAGGAACTGGTGCAGCCGGAAGGCGAACAGGGGGCGCTCGGTGACCGGGTGCCTGGCCTCCGAACCGGCCTTGAGAGTGCGGCGGATCGCTTCCGCGCACACGTCCTCGGTCAGCCCGCTGTCCCGGGCGAGCTCGGCGGCCGCTTCCTCGATCTTGGCGGGTCGCTGCCGGACCAGGCGCCCCGCCTCGTCCGTGGCGAGACCGAAGCGCGTCTCGATCCAGCGGGCGAGGGGGTCCCGCACCAGGTCGGTGTAGGCGCGCGGCGCCCCCGGGGCCCGGAGCCGCGCGGCCGGCACCGTGTCGGGGGCCTCGCCGGTGGCACGCACGAGCGTCTCACCGATGACGTTCCCGGAGCTCACCTCGGCGCCGAAGAGGGTGGTGGCGACACGGGCGACGACCTCCCGCCGGTCCTCGGCGGTGCCCTCGCTGGACATGGTGGCGGAGGTGCCGACGCACTGCAGGTGCTCGGCCTGGCAGGCCTCGCGCACCCGGCGGATGAGCAGGGCCACGTCCGCGCCCTGACGGCCGCGGTAGGTGTGCAGCTCGTCGAAGACGAGGAACTCCAGCCCCTTCGCCATCCTGATGAGGGAGCGCCGGTCATCCGGACGCGTGAGCATCAGCTCCAGCATCACGTAGTTGGTGAGCAGGATGTCCGGCGGGTTGTCGCGGATCTCCTTGCGCCGTTCGTCATCCTCCTGACCGGTGTAGCGGGCGTAGGTGACCGGCTCGCGGCCGGGACCGTAGCCGTCCTGCAGATACTTCTTGAGCTCCTTGACCTGGCTGTTGGCCAGGGCGTTCATCGGATAGACGATGATCGCGCGGACCCGCTTGCGTGCCTTGGGGCCCTCCCGCTCGCGGTCCTTCAGCACCCTGTCGACGATCGGCACGATGTAGGAGAGGGACTTGCCCGAGCCGGTGCCGGTGGTGAGGACGTAGGAGGCACCGGACCGGGCGGTGTCGATCGCCTCACGCTGATGCCGGTGGAGCGTGAGCGGGCGGCCGTCGCACACCGTGCCGTCCTTGGTCTTGCCCGCCTGGAAGATGCGCGCGCACTCCGGGTGCAGCACCCCTTCGTTCGCGAGCTCCAGGACGGTGCCGCCCGAGGCGAAGAACGGGTTCAACGACAGCCAGGGGTCGGGCCACTGGGATTTGGCGTCCAGGTCGTTCTCGACGAAGGCCGCGATCCGGTCGTCGCGGATGATCGTGCCGCCCTCGGTGAACGAGCGGTAGTCCTCGATGAGCTTGCGGTGCACGCCGAAGACGTCCATACCGGATGCGGCCTGCCGAGGCCCCGGGGTGTTCACGGGGTCGGTGGATGGCTTGGGAGTGCGGCTCTCGGCACGCACGGTCGTGAGGTGGCGTACGGGATCGAAGCCGTCCCAGCCGGGGACGTGCCCCTCGCCTTCGGCGAACGGCAGGAGGGCCTCCCGGACGGCGACCGCGTCGGCGGGCCGGTCGGCCGGGTCCTTGGCGAGCAGCCGCTCGACGAGTCTCACCAGATCCTCGGGGACGTCCGAGCGGAGTAATCGTACGGGGGGCGCCGGTTCGGTGAGGTGCTTCTGCCCGAGCTCGTGCGCGGACTCACTGTGGAACGGTGGAACCCCGGTGAGGAGTTCGAACAGCATGCACCCGAGGGCGTACAGGTCGGCCGCCTGGGTCACCGCCGAGGCGAGGAACTGCTCGGGTGCCATGTAGCGGGCGGTGCCGACCGTGACACCCGTGCTCGTCACCTTGCCGTTCTCGATGTCGTCGGCGATCCTGCCCATGCCGAAATCGAGGACCTTGACCACGCCTCCACGCAGCAGCATCACGTTGGAGGGCTTGAGATCGCGGTGAACGACACCGGCGGTGTGCGCCGCAGACAGACCGTTCGCGATCTGCGCGCCCAGCGCCGCGACCCAGGCGATGGGCAGTTGCGGATGCTCGTTCACCAGGTCTCGCAGGGTTTCCCCGTCCAGAAACTCCATGGCGAGGTAGGGCAGGCCGGTGTCGTCCACACCGCCGTCGATGGTGCGGGGGAGGTTGGGATGGTCGAGCCTGCGCATGATGCGCACCTCGCGGTCGAACCGCTGGACCGCCTTGACGTCGGCATGCGAGGTGACGCTCGCACCGGAGCGGCTGCGCAGGATCAGCTTCACCGCGACCACGCGGTCCTTGGCGTCGTCGACCGCCCACAGATCCTCGGCGCGGTGAACCTCCCCCATGTTGCCCTTGCCGATGGCTCCCAGGAGACGGAACCGGTTCGCCACCCGGCCCAGGTTCACAGGCACTCCTCGTTCTCCCCACGGTCGGGGCTGGGAACGGACCCCAGCGGCAATCGACACACTCTCATGCCGTAGTTAGATAGATCACCACTATCTTCAGCAGAGTACACGTTCACCGGAAAATGGGACGCGCATTTCGCGTTGACATGGTTAACAGATATCCGCCGCTCCCCGCAGCCGGTCGCCCCCGGAACCGGAATGGATGAGCGGGCCCGCAGAGAGGGGAGGCGCTCGGGACGGCGACGGTGAAACCCTGCGGATGGGCGCATGCCTGTCAATCAGCGCCCCGGCAGGCTGGAGTTACGCCCGACGCGATGATTGTTATGAACCCGGAGCCATCCTCGGCGGGCCCTCACCGGGTCTCGCCGGGCGGGAACGAGCCCGGCGCGGGACGTCGGCCAGGTGGCCGGGCCGCCCTGCCGTCCCGACCTTCCCGATTGACGATCCACAGCCGGGGTCTGCCGCCCGCCCGCCCGCCGGCCTGCGTGATTCTCGGATCAGCCCCGCACATGCGCCTCACATGTTCTCGGCGCCGGCTCTGATGGCTTCGCGGATACGGAAGTAGGTGCCGCAGCGGCAGATGTTGCGGAGGCCGTCGAGGTCGGCGTCGGTGATTTCGCGGCCTTCGGCGGCGGCACGGCGGACCAGCGCCACGGCGGCCATGATCTGGCCGGGCTGGCAGTAGCCGCACTGGACGACGTCGTGGTCGAGCCATGCCTGCTGCATGGGGTGCAGGTCCTTGCCGACCTTGGCCGGAAGTCCTTCGATGGTGGTGACTTCGTCGGTCGGCTGGAGATCTTTGACGGGGATCGCGCAGGGGTTGACCGCTTTACCGTTGAGGTGGCTGGTGCACGCCTTGCAGACGTTGATGCCGCAGCCGTACTTCGGTCCGGTGATGCCGAGAACGTCGCGCAGCACCCACAGCAGGCGCACGTCGCCGGCGACGTTGACGGTGACCTGCTCGCCGTTGACGCGAAAAGTGTGCTCGGGCACTCAGTTCTCCTTGTTTCAACGGGCGTGGTTCAGGCCGTCGGTCGGGGATGGAGGAATGGGCGGAATAGTCGGTTTGGGAGTGAAGGAGAGCGTGCCGTGGTTGATCGGGAAGCTGGTGGGCATCGTTCCGGTCGCGCGGCCGTACGCGCAGGCGACCGCGGCCATCGACGCGGCGACGCCCAGTTCCCCGGCACCGCCGGGCTTCTCGGAGGCGCTGGGCATGACGATGATCTGGAGTTCGGGCGGGGTGTTCCACTGCCGGGTGTAGAAGTAGTTGTCCCAGCTCGCTTCCAGGAAGTATCCATCGCGCAGATGCAGACTGGAGGTCAGGGCCAGCGCGATGCCATCCATGATGCAGCCCATCATCTGCGCTTCCAGACCCCGCGGGTTGACGGCAAGGCCGACGTCCACGGCGAACACCACCTTGGTGACACGTGGTCCGGTCACACCGTCGCGGATGGGGCGGTTGACGGTTTCGGGCCGGCAGTCGATCTCCACCAGCGCGGCGCTGACGGACTTGTACTCGGCGTGGAACGCGATGCCCTGCGCGGTGTCGGCCGGCATCGGCCGCCCCCAGTTGCCGGCCTCGGCCACCTTCGCCAACACCGCCCGGGAGCGATCATCGCGGAGAAAGTCGTGCCGGAACCGGTAGGGGTCCTTGCCCATCCTCGCGGCGAGCCGGTCGACGATGAGCTCCCGGGCGCAGGTGACGTCGGGCGAGTAGACGTTGCGCATGCTGCCGGTGTTGAAGCCCTTGTCCGTTTCGCTGAGCAGCCGGCTGCTCACCCCGAAGTCGTAGGACATCGCCTGACTGAGCTGGAAGAACGTTTCGGAGAAGCCGATGTCGCCCACCGGGAGCCGCGCGGCCATGGCGGTGATGATCTCGCCGAGCCCGTGGCCGAGGTCCGTGGAGACGCTGGTGTGCCGCTGCTTGTAGCTCAGCACGGTGTCGCCGGCGTAGGCGACGCGTACCCGCGAGGTGGCCATCGAGTGGGTGCGGCCCTGGCGGGAGTCGTCGGCGCGGTGCCACATGAGCTTGACGGGTTTGCCGATCCGCTGGGACACCTCGGCGGCTTCCAGCGCGGCGTCGAAGAACAGCTTGCGCCCGAAGGAACCACCGCCTTCGGTGACGTGCACGGTGACCCTGCCGAGCGGCAGCCCGAGCTTGGCGGCGATGGTCTGCTTGGCGACGATCGGTGACTTCAGCGCCGACCAGATCTCGGCGCGGTCGGCCCGTACGTCGGCGATCGCGCAGTTGGGTTCCAGCGCGCTGTTGCTGCGGAAGTAGAAGGTGAACTTGCCTTCGACGGTCGGGGTCGGCGGCCTCAACCCGAGCGGCAGTTCCGCGGCTTCCAGCTCCCGGAGCACGGTCTCGTCGGATTTTCCCTCCGCGCTACCGGGTTTCCAGGAGACCCGCAGGGCGCGTACGGCGTCGATGCACTGGCCGAAGGTCTCGGCGCGCACCGCCACCCCGGTGGAGATCACCACGACGTCGGTGACGCCCGGCATGGTGCGGACCTCGGCGAGGTTGGCCACCGAGCCGACTTTGCCGTTGATGGTCGGCGGGCGGCACACCATCGTCGGCTTCGCGTCCGGGACGTCGAGGTCCATCGCGAACTTCTTGCGCCCGGTCACCGCCTCCAGCGCGTCGATCCGGTTGTGCGGTCTGCCGATGACGGTGAAGCTCTCACGCGACGTGAGCTCCACGGAGACCTGCCGGGTCCGCATGCTCGCGGCCTTCTCGGCGAGCGCGCCGATGTCGATGCCGCCGCCGGAGCGATCGGTGATCACCCCGGCCTTCAGCGTCAGGTCGGTGACCGCCGAGCCGAGTTCGGTCGCCGCGGCCGCCAACAACCGGAGCCGGGCGATGGCGGCGGCGACCCGGATCGGGATGTAGGTCGCGATGGTCGTGTTCGACCCGCCGGTGAGCTGGTTGAACAGCAGCTCCGGCCGGGCATCGGCCAGCGTGACCCGCACCCGTTCCAGCGGCACGGCCATCTCCTCGGCGATCAACATGGCCGTCGAGGTGGTGATGCCCTGCCCCACCTCGGCCCGCGGCAGCGCGAACGACACCGTGCCGTCCCGGTTGACCTCGACCGAGATCAGGCCCGAGGTCGGCAGCGCCGCCGCGGTCATCATGTCGTTGAGGTCGAGCAGTTCCGTGAGTTCCGGCGAAGGCAGCCGGGCATCGGCCGCCGGCGTCGGCCTGAGTTCGGCCGCGGCCACCAGGGTCGGAGCCGCCAGCACGTACCCGAGGAACCGGCGCCGCCCGATGGCCTCGGCCGGCCCGTCACCATTCGATCCCGTCATCATCCGGCTCAGCCGGGACGGTTGGTCGTGGGGATTTCGATCTTGGTCTCCTTGCCCTTGGTGAGATAGAACAGGATGTATTTCCGCGCGGCTTCGTCGAGGACCCAGGCAGCCTCGGGGACCAGCGGCAGCGGAACGAGGCCCTCGCGGAATCTCACCAATGCCGGCCAGGCGGTGGGGATCACCCGGTCCCACACCGGCTCGCGCTTGATGCCGTCCCAATCGGCCACCTCGTCGCCGACCAGGTACCGGGCGAGCGCGTTGCACAGGGGCCGGCTGATACTGCCGGGACTGGTCTGCTCGGCAAGCTGGCCCAGCAGGATGTCGGTCAGTTTCACACCCTCGGGTGTCGGTCCCATGTTCCGGGGCAGGACCTGGTCGGACTGGGCGTTGGCCGCGTCCCAGGTGGCGGGGATGTACTCGTCCCTGATGCCGAGCATGTGCGCGGTCACCTGCCACACGTGCAGGTACGCCTCCGACTCGGCGGCGCTGATCGGGACCTTCCACTCGAGCATCTTGCGCATGGCGTAGGTCGGCAGGGTGTGCCAGGTGACCAGCATGTCTTCCTGACTGATCGGGATGCCGCCGGTCCAGTGGGGAGATTTCTGCAGCAGGTGTCGTACCGCCGCGTGCACCAGCCGGGTCTTCACGGCCTCGACCACACACGAGCCGCCGGGCCGGTACGCGTTCAGGGCCCCGACGGCGAATCCCAGGATGCTTGTCTTGGCGACGCGATCTTCCATGTCCGCGCCGCCCTTGGAGTAGTAGACGGAGCGGGCCTCGTTGGGGATGGCGGTGGCCAGCATGCCGCCGCCCACGCCGTTGAGCAGATTGAGGTACAGCCCTCTGGACTTGTTGAACTCGGCCGCGGTGTTCAGCTTGCCGTGGTCCGCCCACGACGGCAGCCGACGTGCCTTCTCCATGAACGACCGCAGATCCTCCGGCAGCCCCTGGGGTAAGGGCTGATCATTACGGTTCCAGTCCCACAGCAGACGGTTGACCTCGGGCACGGCGCCGCGATCGAGCAGCGAGGCGACCAACGGGTCGGCCTCCTCGTCCCACACCCACCGCGGGTCGGCGCCGGCGCCGGAACCCGCGACCGAACCGCTCGACGCCCAGGTCCAGGCCATCAGGGAGCGCGCCTGGGCCGGGGGCGCCATCCCCAGTGCTCCGAGCGCGCCCAAAGCCCCGCCTGAGATCAACATCTTGCGCCTGCTCAACTCCGTCATGTCCTGAACTCCTCCCTGAGTCCTATAAGCCCGTAGCGGTGCCCCGGCCTGCGGAACGGCAGGCCGGAGCCGGAGTCTTTCCTCCACCCGCGGGGTCATCGGTCCGCCCCGGACAGTCCTGATCAGGACGGGCGGTTGGTATCCGGAATCTCGATGCTGATCGGCCGCGCTTCGGACAGGAAGAGCAGGGCTGCTTTGCGAAGGAACTCGTCGAAGAGCCAGTAGGCCTCCGGCGCCAGCGGGAATGGAAGCAGGCCTTCGCGGACGGCGATGAAGGGCCCCCAGGCCACTTTGAGGAGCGGGTCCCAGATCGGCTCCCTGGGGATCTTCAGCCATGTGGCGATCTGATCGCCGAGCAGGAAGCGCGTGAACGCGCCGAGTATGGGCTTGCTGAGGATACCGCCATCGACCGAGGAGCCGAGGTTGAGGAGGATGTCGGCCAGCTTGACGCCCTCGGTCGTCGGAGCCAGCACCGGGTCCAGGACCTGCTCGGCCTGGGTATTGGCCTCGGCCCACGACGCGGGGATGTACTCCTCCTTGACGCCGAGCATGTACGCGCCCAGTTGCCACGAGTGCAGGAAGGCCTCGGACTCGGCGGCGGGGATCGGCACCTTCCACGCGGTCAGCTTCTGCATGACGGTCGTGGGCAGGCTGTGCCAGGTGACCATCATGTCTCGCTGGCTGATCGGAATCTCTTCCTCGGCGACCTCCGACCAGTGCGGGGACTGCGGCAGCAGGTGTCGCACCGCCGCGTGCACCAGCCGGGTCTTGACGCAGGTCACGATCATTTCGCCATCGGGCTGATAGGCATTCCGCGACCCGATGTCGTACCCGAGTTTGGCCGTCTTGGAGATGCGGTCCTTCATGTCCGCGCCGCCCTGGGAGTAGTAGACCGCGAGCGCCTCCTTGGGGATGACCGTGCTCATCATGCCGCTGGCCAGCCCGTACAACACGCCGAGGTAGGGCCCCCGCTTCTTGTTGAACTCGACCGCGGTGGCCAGTTTGCGCCGGTCGGCCCACGATGGCAGTTGACGGGCTCGCTCCATGAAGTCCCGCAGGTCCGCCGGCAGCCCGGCCGGCAACGGCTGACCGTTCTTGGTCCAGGTCCGCAGCAGCTCGTTGACCCTGGGCACATCACCCCGGTCGAGCAGCGAGGCGACCAACGGGTCGGCCTCCGCGTCCCACACCCACCGCGGGTCGACGCCTGCCCCGGTGCCCACCACCGAGCCCTTGGCCGACCACGTCCACGGTACGTGCGCCCGCGCGGGTGCCGCGACGCCCAGCGCACCGAGTGCGCCCAACGCCCCGCCCGCTTTCAACACGTTGCGCCTGCTGAGTTCACCCATGCCTTCGCTCCTCCTTCTCGACGAGGCCGGGAGCACCTTCTGATACGATGAAACGCGTTATGGATCTGCGTATCATCAATAACAGCACACCGTGACGGTCATCACAAGGCCCATCGCGTGACTGTTGGCGACTGAGGCAGAATCAGTCATAGGAGGTGATCGTGGAACCTGCGCTGTCCGTTCTCATGGCGCCGTCGGGCTCGGAGTCGTTGCTGGAGCGCGCGTACATTGATGCCGTCGAACGGGTCGACGACATGGACGAGACCCGTGCGCGCATACTCGATGCGGCGTATGAGCAGTTCCGCCGGATGGGTATCCGTCGGTCCACCATGGAGGACGTGGCCCGACGGGCCGGGGTCTCGCGGATCACGGTCTACCGGCGGTTCGCCACGAAGGACGCGCTGGTCGAACACCTGGTACGTCGAGAGTTCCGCCGATACTTCGACCAGTTCCTCATCGACATAGAACACGCCGACACCGCCGCCGACCGGGTGGTTCTGGGCTTCGTGAGCTCCTTGCGGGCCATCCGGCGCAACCCGCTGATCGGCGGTCTGATCACCGCGGAACCGGACCTGCTCGTACCCTCCATGATCAACGACGGGGGCCGAACCCTCGCCACCGTGCGGCAGTTCGTCGCGGGCCAGCTCCGCCGCGAGCAACGCGCGGGCAACGTGTCGAGCGACCTGGACACCGACCTCGCGGCCGAACTGATGGTCCGGATCTCCGCCTCCTTCCTGGCGATCCCCAGTCACGTCATCGACCTCGACGACGACGAGCAACTGGCCGCGGTGGCCCGGCAGTTCCTCGTGCCCATGCTGGAACCGACCGGCTCCCCGGACTGACCGCCGAGAAGAGCGAATCGTGGAGCAGCGGCTGCTCGCGAAGGCCGCGGGCATCGTCAAGCTCACCCGGCCGACAAGCGCGCGTAAGAATTCAACGGCAACCTGACCGGTAGCGGCGTGTTGCGGTATGCCGCCGTTACCGTCGCGTCCTGTCGACGACGCGCGAATCCGGGTTCCGGCACGAACTCCGTGGTCCCGGCCCGGCATCGTCGAGTCGTCCGGCCACGGCCGGCAGGCACAACCGCAGGCGTTTGGGCTCGTAGCGGCGGGCCGGTCCGTTCGGGGCGAGCATCTGCATCCAGGCCAGGAGTTCACAGGCCGGCGCGACGAGTTCGCACCAGATCTGGTTCTGGGCTTCTGACAGTCTCAAGGAAACGCACCATCCTGCTCCGGGCGAAGCCACCGGATCCATGGCGCTGTCAGCAAGGGTGTAAGCACAGGGCTCCCGCCGGTGACCCGCGGGAGCCTCTGGCATGGAGCCATCCACGCAGAATTGACCCCTTACCCCCTTCATTACGAGTGAGGACACGACCGTCCAGGACCGTCCACAGCCGTCTTCCCGGCCCGGTCGGGCGGGCTCTACAGGGTTCCTCAGCCCATGCTCGTCCGGGGCCGTCCAGACCCGTTGTCAGCATCCGCGTTAGCAAGATCCGCGGCTCACGCCGTCTCGGCCTCCGGGCCGGTCACCGGTTTGCGAGGAGAATCTCCATCGCCTGAAGCACGTCCATGACGACGTGGTCCGCCTCGGGCTCTTCGCCGGACCACGTCCCCGGTCGATCCAGATGGTACGGAGGCCGGCGGCCCATCCCCCGCCGATGTCAGCAACGAGGTGGTCACCGACCGTCCATCCCCCATCGGCAAAAGCCATGCCGCATCGCTCGGCGGCGATCTCGAACAGGCCGATGTCGGGCTTGCGGATGCCTTCGAGCCCGGAGAGTGCATAAGCGTCAACGGCTTCGGCCAGTCCTGTCTGCTGGATCTTGCCGAGCTGGTTGTCCGCCGTCTCGTTAGCGCGGTGATCTTTTCGGTAGAGCCCTCTACGCTCCTCGGCTGTGAAAAGAGAAGGAACTCCTGCGGTGGAAACCACGCAGATGGATCTCCAAGTGCACTACAGCCAGGCATACCTCGTCGACGCTGATGACGAGTGTTATCCAGACGGCATGTTGGACGACTCTCCGACTCACCCTGTTGGAATCATCCGAGTGGAGAAGGGCAATGCCTTCCTGATCACCGGCCTTCACACGGGAACGGTGAGTTTCACGGTAGCTGTAGCCGATCAGGACCCAGGCGCCGACCTTGAGGGCTATGAGGACGTAGTAGAGATCAGCTTCGAGTCGCCATCAGGCCACGTCTCGCTGTATGAGTGGGGAGGTGGAGGCGTCCACGGAATTCCCCCGTTGTCCGTTGGCCCCGGGACCTACCGCTTCCGGTATCACGCATATGGAATGGACGCCGCCCGCGAAGCAGACACTTTTGATGTGGTGATTGATCGCTACCTTCTCCGAATTTGGCCAGCACCACACCGTGATCCCGTCGTACTCAAGTCCACCGGCTCATATTTCCAATATTGGCTGAGCGCCGGATGATCCGTTAAGGCCGGCGAGGAAGGAATCGGGCGACACTGTCAGCTTGGGAAGCGGTCACTGATCTTCGTGCGCCGACCTGCGGAATCATAGGTCCTGCCAGGGGCGGTGCGACTCCCCGCTGTTCCCCGTGATTCACCATGATCGCCCGCTGCATCTGGCACGAATCCGGCACGACGATCATGGGGTCAACCAGTACGGATGCACCTGAGATTCGGCCTCTCGGTCTCGTGCCCAGTGGCCCCGGCCCCCTCGGCCTGTGCACCCCTCCGCGCCCTCCGAGACGGTGGGCCGGGCTGACGAAGGAGGCCCGGACCTTCGATCGCCGTCAACCGGTTCGGTGATCAGCCACAGCGCGATCGCGACCTGTACGGGCGTGGTGGCCGACCCATGGCTAGGGCCAGATCAGGCCCTGGTCGGTCCAGATGACGCCCTTGTTGCGGCACAGGCAGAAGGGGTGGCCGATCGGATCGGTGTAGACCCGCCAGCCGTAGCCGTCGGGGCCGATGAAGTCCTGCTGCAGCGTCGCACCGAGGTCGAGGACGCGGCGCTGCTCGGACTCGATCTCGTCCACTTCGAAGTCGAGGTGGAACTGCTTGGGGTGCTCGCTGTCGGGCCACTGCGGAGCGCGGTAGTCGTCCACCCGGATGAAGGCCAGCTCGACCTCGCCGAACTTGATGCCGGCCCAGTCCTCGTGGCTGCCTTCCTTGATCGGACGGCCCGTCACCTCAGAGTAGAAGGCCGCCAGCTTCATCGTGTCCGGGCAGTCGATGATGAAATCGGTGAGTCGCAGCATCCCACGATCTTGTCACAAGATCTTTAATACAGGCCTTACCGTCAATCGGATCGACTTCCTCCGGAAAACCCTCACGGTAGATCGTCAGATCGTCCAAGGTGGGTTATTCGACACTCCGAAGACCAAAGCATCGGCCCCAACCATCCCGCTCCCGGAGACGGTCATCAATGCTCCGGCTCAGCACCTGGCCGATTATCCAGCCAAGGATCACGAAGTGACGTGGGTAGATGGCCGTAAGGAAGTGGTCCGGCTGGTCTTCACCTCGTCACGGGGAAACTCGCTACGGCGCAGCACCTTCAACCCCGCATGGCACCGTGCAGCAGGCACCTGTGATCTCCCTGACGGGGCAAGCTTCCATGCTCTTCGGCACACTTACGCCTCACTGCTGATCGCCCGGAACGCCTCCCCCAAGGTGGTCCAGGTCCGGGTGGGGCTTGCATCCATCGCAGAGACGATGGACACCTATGGTCACCTCTACCCCGAGTCGGAAGAGGTGACCCGAGCCGCGATCGATGACGCGCTCAGCGTTGACAAGGACGCATCCGTTGACAAATTGATGACACAAGAGCAGTCCGCTTGATCCACTAAGGACTGTTCGCGCAGGTAGATGCCATGTGGGGCGGACGAGTCGGCCTGTAGGCCGGGTTCTGTCCTTCGCGGGTGCGAAGGGGCGACCATCCATCTAGGACCGGCGTTGCCGCCGGTCTCAAGCGGTCTACCCGCGCGGCTCGGGCGGGCAGCCCTCGAACGCCGCGCGCGGGACGCTCCGGGGAGCGTCCCTTCTTGACCTTGCTCCGGGTGGGGTTTACCGAGCCGCCCACGTCACCGTGGGCGCTGGTGGTCTCTTACACCACCGTTTCACCCTTACCTCCCTTGCGGGAGGCGGTCTGTTCTCTGTGGCACTGTCCCGCGGGTCACCCCGGGTCGGCGTTACCGACCACCCTGCCCTGTGGAGCCCGGACCTTCCTCGGCGGGTCTCGAAGAGACCCGACGCGGCCGCCCGGCCGGCTCGTCCGCCGTGTCCCCCAGCTTAACGGCTCCCAAGTGGGATCCAACCGAGCGGCAAGTGCTCTGCCCTCAAATATGGATCAGAGGGACGGGGGACACGGTCCCGTACCTCCACGGACCGACCGCGAGCCTCCGCGCCGCCGACCGGCGGACGCGGGCGCCCGTAAGGGGGGCGGACACGCTTCTCGCGGACGGTTCCGTCATCGACGTCGGGCCGCCGGTTCAGCGCAGGTGCGAGGTGTCGTTGAACGCCTTCACCACCGCGGGGCCGTCGGCGTAGTACTCGATCAGGGACAGAGCTGACAGGTCGAGATGCATGCGGTACAGCGCGTCCAGGGGAGCGAGGAGCGCGAACCGGAGCAGCATCTTGATCGGCGTGACGTGGGAGACGATCAGCACCCGCTTCCCCTCGTAGCGCTCGAGCAGCAGATCCCTGGTCGCCTGGACCCGCCGCGCCGCCTCCCCGAAACTCTCCCCACCCGGCGGCGCGGCGGACGGGTCCGCCAGCCACGCGGCGAGCTCGTCCGGCCAGCGGCGCTGGATCTCGGTGAACGTGTGGCCTTCCCACTGGCCGAAGTCGGTCTCCCTGAGCCCTTCCTCGACGACCACCTCGAGACCGGTCCGGGCCGCGACGGCCTCGGCGGTGGCACGGGCGCGCTTGAGCGGCGAGCTGACGATCGCCTGGATGCCGTACGGGTCTCCCGCGAGCCGGGCGGCGGCGGCCTGGGCCTGGGCGACGCCGTTGGGCGTGAGCTCCGGATCGCCGAGCCCGGAGAACCTGCGCTCGACGGAGAGCGGGGTCTCGCCGTGCCGGAGCAGGTACAGCGAGGTCGCGACGGCGGTGGGCGCGCGCCAGCCGGTGCCGGTGCGGGTGGCGGTGGCGCTTGCCGACCGCCCGTGCGGCTCGGCGGTGTCGCTCCCGGGGCCGGTGCCGGCTCCCACCCCCGCGCCGGTCCCGATATCGGTCGTCCCGGGATCGGCCCCGGCCTCCGCGCCGGTGCCGAGGTCTCCGGGGTCGAAGAGGAGGAGGTCCTCCGCGGGAACCCCGCCGCCGGTGCGGGTCGCGGCCACGCCGCCGCCCTCCACGCCGGAGACACCCGGCGCGCGGGAGACACCCGGCGTGCCCGAAGGGCCAGGTGATCCGCCCGCGGCGCCGGCGAGGCGCCAGGGCAGGCCCTTGGCCGCGGCGTCCATGGCCTCGTTGGCCAGGCGGTCGGCGTCCTTGTTCAGCTCCCGGGGGATCCACTTCCAGGTGACGCGCAGGCGCCGGGCGAGCGCGGCGGCCTGGAGGGCCAGTGGACGCAGACCCTCATTCTTGATCTTCCAGCGGCCCGCCATCTGCTCGATGACCAGCTTGGAGTCCATCCGGACCTCGACCGCCGCGCCGTCGCCCGCGAGCGCGATGAGCGCGTCGAGACCCGCGATCAGCCCGCGGTACTCGGCGACGTTGTTGGTCTGGGTCCCGATGGCCTCGGCGGTCTCGACGAGGATCTGGCCGTCCGCCGCGTCCCTGACGACGGCGCCGTAGCCGGCGGGTCCGGGATTGCCCCGGGACCCGCCGTCGGCCTCGACGATGTAGGAGGTCACAGGCCGGACTCTGCGGTACGGACCAGGATCCGGCGGCACTCCTCGCAGCGGACGACCTCGTCGTGCGCGGTCGCCTTGATCCGGTTGATCTCCGCGATGGACAGGCTCGTGCGGCAGCCCAGGCAGCGGCTGCCCTGGAGCATCGCGGCGCCCACGCCGAACTGCTCCCTGAGCTTCTCGTAGAGGCCGAGCAGGTCGGCCGGGATCTCTCCGGCGACCTCGGCCCGCCTGACCTGGACCTCTCCCCGCTCCTTGTCGATCTCGGCGAAGGCGGCGTCCCTGACGTCCTCGGCGGCGCCGCGGGCGGCGGCGAGCTCGTCACGCTCGGCCGCGAGCCTGGTCACCTGCGCGTCGGCCGCCTCGCGCCGCTCCATGATCTCCAGCACGACCTCCTCCAGGTCGCTCTGACGGCGGTGCAGGGAGGCGATCTCGGACTGGAGGCTGGCCAGGTCCTTCGGCGAGGACACCTGGCCCGCGTCGAGGCGCTTCTGGTCGCGCTCGGCGCGGACCCGGACCGCGTCGACGTCACCCTCGGCCTTGGCCTGCTCACGGGCGAGGTCACCGGCCTCGGTCTCGGCGGCGATCACCTGGGTCGCGACACGGGCCAGGCGGGTGGAGAGATCGTCGATCTGGGCCAGTTCTGGCAGGGTGCGGCGGCGGTGGGCCAGCCGGTCGAGGGCGGAGTCGAGTTCGGCCAGGTCAAGCAGACGCTTCTGGGCCGCCGGGGCTGCTTTCACGTGAAATCCTCGCACTTTGCTGTTGTGTTCCAGGCGTCCGTGACCGTCTCGGATACGCGCGTCTCAACAGTAATCCCCCTGGCGGCCGACGCGGACGTCAGGCGCCGCGCCGCGTCGGCCAGCCAGGGCCACTCGGTGGCCCAGTGGGCCGCGTCGATCAGGGCGGGGCCGCCGGCCTCCACGAACTCGCTCGCCGGGTGGTGCCGCAGGTCCGCGGTGAGGAAGACGTCCACCCCGGCGGCGCGGGCCGCGCCGAGCAGGGAGTCGCCGGCTCCGCCGCTGACCGCGACCCGCCGGATCGGGCGGTCGGGGTCCCCGGCGACCCGCAGGCCGCCCGCGGTGGCGGGCAGCCCGTCCGCGGCCCGCCGGGCGAACTCGGCGAGGGGGACGGGTTCGGGCAGCGAGCCGATCCGGCCCAGGCCGCGCCGGGGATCGTCCGCGGCCGGCTGGAGCGGGACGAGCGGCCCGGTCAGGCCCACGGCGCGGGCGAGCGCGTCGGAGACGCCGGGGTCGGCGACGTCGGCGTTGGTGTGGGCGGTGAAGAGCCCCACGTCGTTCTTGATGAGCGTGTGGACCAGGCGGCCCTTGAAGGTGGTCGCCGCGACGCTCGTGGTGCCGCGCAGGTAGAGCGGGTGGTGGGTCACGATCAGGTCGGCGCCCCAGTCGAGGGCCTCGTCGGCGACGGCGGCCACGGGGTCGACCGCGAACAGGATCTTGCGTACCTCCGCGGAGGGGTCTCCGCAGACGAGCCCGACCGCGTCCCACGACTCCGCCCACCGGGGGTCGTAGAGGGATTCGAGCTCTTGGACGACGTCGGCAAGGGTTGGCACGTGCGCAGACTACCGGCCTATTCCCCGGTGCAGGCGAATCGCTTAATGTAAGTGAACACTGACCTGAAGAAGGGCCGCGCATGAGTCCGACTGTCGCGATCATCGGTGCCGGGTTCGGCGGGTTGTGCATGGCCATCCAGTTACAGAGGGCCGGCGTCGACTCGTACACGATCTTCGAGGCGGGGGCCGGTGTCGGCGGCACCTGGCGCGACAACACCTATCCCGGCGCGGGGTGCGACATCCCCTCACACCTGTACTCCTTCTCCTTCGAGAAGTACTCCAGCTGGACCCGCCGCTATCCGGGGCAGCAGGAGATCCTGCGCTACCTGGAGATGTGCGCCGACAAGTACGGCCTGCGGCCGAAGATCCGGCTGAACACCGCGGTCACCGGTGCCGCCTTCGACGAGGCGCTGGGCAGGTGGCGGGTCCGCACCGCCGCCGGGGAGGAGCTGTTCGACGTCGTGGTGTCGGCGGTGGGCCAGCTCAGCCGGCCACAGCTGCCCGACATTCCCGGGATGTCATCTTTCCTGGGTCCGGCCTTCCATTCCGCCCGCTGGGACCACTCCGCGGACCTGACCGGCCGGCGTGTGGCCGTGATCGGGAGCGGCTCGTCGGCGGCGCAGCTCATTCCCCGGGTGGCCGAGGCGGCCGGGCACCTGGACGTCTTCCAGCGCACCCCCAACTGGGTGATCCCCAAGCCGGACGCGACCTTCGGCCCCGCGCTGCGTACCGCCTTCCGCTACGTTCCGTTCCTGCAGCGCGGTTACCGCGAGTGGATCCACCGGTACGTCGAGGCCACCCTCTACCCGGCCCTCGCGGGCGGCTGGAGCGCCGAAGCGCTGCGCAGGCACGCCCTGGACCACCTGCGCGCGCAGGTGCCCGACCCGGCGCTGCGCGCCAAGCTGACCCCCTCCTATCCGATCGGCTGCAAGCGGGTCGTCATCGACAGCGAGTTCTACCCCGCGCTGACCCGGCCGGACGTGGACGTCGTCACCGACCGGATCACCCGGATCGTCCCCGGCGGGGTGGAGACCGCCGCCGGCCTCCGCGAGGCGGACGTGATCGTCTACGCGACCGGTTTCCAGACCTCCGACCCGCTGGCGCCGGTGGAGGTCACCGGGAGGGGAGGGCGGCGCCTGGCCGAGGCCTGGCGGGAGGGGGCCGAGGCGTACCTCGGCATCGCGGTGCCGGGCTTCCCGAACCTGTTCCTGCTGTACGGCCCCAACACCAACCTCGGCCACAACTCGATCATCTTCATGATCGAGTGTCAGGTGCGCTACGTCCTCGGCTGCCTGGCGCACATCGCGGCACGCGGGCCGATGGAGGTGCGGCCGGAGGCGATGGCCGCCTGGCGGCGCAACCTCGACCGGGCCATGGCGGACATGGTCTGGCAGGCGGGCTGCACGAGCTGGTACAAGAACGCGGCCGGTCGGGTGACCAACAACTGGCCGGCGACCGCGACCCTCTACCGCCGCATCACCCGGGCCCCGCGCCCGGCCGCCTTCCGCTTCGCACGCTGACCCGGCGCGAGGCAGGGCGACCCGGCACAAGGAACTCCAACCGGCGCGAGGCGAGCCAACCCGGCACAAGGCGCTCCGACCCGGAGCGAAGTCAGCGGCGGACGTACGGGCCCGGCAGCCGATACGGTCGTGCCGAACGAGAGCCGTCCGCGCAGAAGGGCCTTGCCGTGTCCGCCGATCTCCACCGCGACGCCGTGGTCGCCGATACCCACAACGACCTGCTGATGGCCGTCAGCGCCCGACCGCCCCGGCGATGGGCGTCGTTCTTCCGTGAGCGGTGGCTGCCCCAACTGCGTGAGGGCGGGGTGGACCTGCAGGTGCTGCCGGTCTTCATCGACGACCAGTACCGGCCGGAGGGCGCGCTCCGGCAGACCCTGCGCATGATCGAGTGCGCGCACACGCTGGCCGAGGGCAACGCCGACGCCGTCCGGCTGTGCCTGGACGGCGCGCAGATCGACCAGGCCCTCGCCGAGGGGAGGATCGCCTTGGTCCTGGCCCTGGAGAGCATGCCGGGGCTGGACGCCTCGGTGGAGCTGCTGCCCACGCTGCACCGGCTGGGGGTGCGGGTCGCCTCGATCGCCCACTGGGGCCGCACCCCGCTGGCCGACGGCAGCGGCGAGGACGCCACCGGCAGCAGGCTCACCGAGGCCGGGGTGGAGGCGGTCCGCGCGATGGAGCGGCTCGGCATGATCTTCGACATCTCCCACCTGGGCGCCTCCGGGGTGGCGCACGTGCTGGAGCTGGCGACCCGCCCGGTGATGGCGACCCACTCCTCGGCCCGTGCCCTGCGCGACCACCACCGCAACCTCACCGACGAGCAGATCCGGGGCGTCGCCGCGACCGGCGGCGTGGTGTGCGTCAACTTCGTGCCGGCCTTCCTGTCGGAGGACCCGGCCGAGCACACCGTGGACCGCCTCGTGGACCACATCGAGCACATTGTGAGCGTCGGCGGGATCGACCACGTGGGGCTGGGCCCGGACTTCATCCGCGAGGTCATGCACGACGTGACCCCGCCGTGCTGCGAGGACCGCTACAGCGGCGTCGACGTCTACGCCACCCTGCCAGGGCTGGCCGGGCCGAGCGGACTGCCGCTGGTCACCGAGGCCCTGCTCAAGCACGGTTTCGCCGACGACGAGATCGTGAAGATCATCGGCGGCAACGTGCACCGGCTGTTCCGCGCCGAGCTGGGCAGGCCCGCCGGGGCGGCCGTGGGCGAACCGGCCGGGGCCGCCGTGGACGCACCTGCCGGGGCGGCCGTGGGCGCACCCGTCGGGGCCGCCGTGGGCGGGTCCGCCGAGGTGGCCGCCGGGTAGACCCCGGCTCCGGCGCCGCGGTGACCCCGGGGACGGGGTTCGTGAGCGGGCTCCGGGCCCCGGGGTGATCGCCCCGGGGCCCGCCGCGAGACGGATCCCCGCACCGGACGACCATCACAGGACCCGCCGCGAGACGGATCCCCGCACCGGACGATCACCACAGGACCCGCCGCGAGACGGATCCCCGCACCGGGCGACGGCCGCTCAGCGGGCCAGGTACTCCTGCCGGACCCGGGAACGGGAGAGCTTCCCGGTGGGGGTGCGGGGCAGCTCGTCGCGGAACTCGACGACCCTGGGGTGCTTGAAGCGGGCCAGGCGCGGACCCAGGTGCTCCAGCAGTTCCTCCCGGGACGGCCGGGTGCCGGGCGAGGGCTGGACGAGCGCCACCACGGTGTGGCCCCATTCCTCGTCCGGCACCCCGATCACGGCGACGTCGGCCACCGCCGGGTGCTCCAGCAGCGCCGCCTCGATCTCGGCGGGGTAGATGTTGACCCCGCCGGAGACGATCAGGTCGGTGCGCCGGTCGCAGAGGAACAGGTAGCCGTCCTCGTCCAGGTAGCCGATGTCGCCGGGGGCGTACCACTCGCCGCGCATGCTGGCGGCGGTCTTGGCCGGGTCCTTGCGGTACTCGAAGCCGCCGAGGTTCGACGCGACGTAGATCATGCCGGGCTCGCCCGGGGGGAGCTCCTTGCCGTCCTCGTCGAGGATCCTCGCCTGGAAGGTCGGGGCCGGGCGGCCGACCGTGCCGGGGCGTTCCAGCCACTCGCCCGGTTTGACGGCGAAGGCGATGGTCGACTCCGTGGAGCCGTAGTACTCGTACAGGACCGGGCCCCACCAGTCCATGATCGCTTTTTTGACGGCCACCGGGCAGGCGGCGGCGGTGTGGATCACCTGCTGGAGCGACGAGACGTCGTACCGCCCGCGGACCTCCTCCGGCAGCCGCAGCAGCCGGTGGAACATGGTGGGGACCATCATGGCGTTGGTCACCCGGTACCTGTCGATCAGCTCCAGGACGGTCTCCGGCTCGAACTTCGACGCGATCACGAGGGTGTGCCCGAGGTGGAGGGCGAACATGGTGTGGGCGCACGGCGAGGAGTGGTACATCGGCGAGGTGACCAGGTGGACACCGTCACCGGGCCGCAGGTCGCAGACCTCCCCGAGGAACCAGGTGTAGAGCGGGACGGTCTCCTCCGGTGTGCTGTCGGACAGCGGCCGCTGCACGCCCTTGGGGAACCCGGTGGTACCGGAGGTGTACCACATGACGGCCCCGCTCGACCGGTCGTCCGGCGCGGTCTCCGGCTGCCCCTCGGCCAGTTCGGCCACGCCGCCGAGCGCGCCCTCGACGGCGTGGGACGGGTCGGCGACGACGAGCCCGGCGTCGCAGTCGGTCACGATGTAGTCGATCTCGGCGGCCGTCAGGTGCCAGTTGATCGGCACGTAGTACAGCCCGATCTGCCCGGTGGCCATCAGCATGACCACCGCGTCGACGCCGTTGGGCAGTACTCCCGCGACCACGTCGCCCCGGCCGAGACCGCGTTCCCGCAGGCCGTGCGAGACCCGGTTGACCGTGGCGAGCAGTTCGCCGTAGGTCGTGACGGTTCCGTCGGTGTCGACGACCGCGCGGCGGCCGGGGTCGGCCTCGGCGATCCGGTAGAAGCCCGGTAGCCCACTGATGTCGGCCATGCGATCCTCCTCTAGAGCTCCAGCAGGTCGGCGAGGCGGGCCCGGTGCACCCGGGGCGGGCCGAGGAGCACCTCATCGGTTTTGGCGCGTTTGTAGTAGAGATGGGCGTCGTGCTCCCAGGTGAAACCGATTCCACCGTGGAGCAGCAGGTGGTCGCGGGCCACCTCGAAGCAGGCCCGGCCGACGTAGGCCTGGGCGAGCGCGGCGGCGGCCGGTAGCTCCTCCGGCGCCTCGTCGGCGGCCCAGGCCGCGTGGCGGACGATCGACTCGGCCTGCTCCAGCTTGCAGTGCATGTCGGCGAGCTTGTGCTTGACGCCCTGGTAGGAGCCGATGAGGCGGCCGAAGGTCACCCTGATCTTGGCGTAGGCGACGATGGCGTCCAGGGAGGCCCGCAGCACGCCGAGTTGCTCGGCGGCCACCGCGACCGCGAACAGGTCTCTGGCCCGTGCCACGGCCGTCTCGGACGAGGCGATCTCCTCCCCCGAGCCCAGGTCCACCCGCGCCTGCCTGCGGGTGATGTCGAGGGTGGTCAGCGGGGTGCGGGCGCCGCCCCGGACGGCCAGGACCCGCGGGCCGTCGATCGCCAGGACCAGGTCGGCCTCGGCGCCGTTGAGGGCGCGGTCGCCGTCGAGCGCGACGGTGGCCACCGTTGTCCCGGCGGCGATGTCGGGCAGCAGTTCCTTCTCGCCCACCTCGGTCAGCAGGATCGTGGCGAGCGTGGTGGCCAGGAACGGCCCGGGGAGCAGCGCCGCGCCGGTCTCCTCCAGCACGACGGCGAGCTCGGCGTGGCCGGCGCCGGCGCCGCCGTGCTCCTGGGGGACGACGAGACCGGCGAGCCCGAGTTCGCCGTTGAGCCGCCGGTAGACCTCGGGGTCGTAGCCGGTCTCCGACTCGGCTGCCCGCCGGACCGCGGGCAGCGGTGAGACCGATGCGAGGAAGGAGCGGACCGCGTCGCGCAGCTCCTGCTGTTCCCGAGTGAGCACGAGTTTCATGGGGGTGCCCTTTCTCCGGGGCGTCATCCGTTCGCCCTCAGGTCCTTGAACGGCACGTTCTTGTCCGTGCGCGGTTCGGGCGGCAGATTCAGCACCCGGTCACCGACGATGTTGCGCATGATCTCGTTGGTGCCGCCGCCGAGCGCCATGGCGGGGGCGAGCGCGAGGGCTTCGGCCGGCCCTCCGCCGCCCTCCTCGTACGCGACCGCCTCCGGACCGGCCAGCGAGGTGGCCAGGTCGGCCTGGAACATGGTCAGCTCGGCCAGCAGCAGCTTGGCCGCGCTGCCCCGGGCGCCGGGGAAGATCCCCGCCTTGGTCTCCTGGGCGAGCCGCTGGTTGAACAGGGCGAGCGCGCGGGAGCGGATGTAGAGCTCGACGAGCTGGTCCCGGACCACGGGGTCGGCGGTGTCGACGCGGTGGCGCAGCGCCTCGAAGGCGACCGGGTTGTCCTTCTGGCCCCCCATGCCGACGCCGCTGGAGATGGACAGGCGTTCGTGCAGGAGGGTGGTGACGGCGCAGCTCCAGCCGTCGTTGACCCGGCCGATCAGGTTCTCGTCGGGGATGTGCACGTCGTCGAAGAAGATCTCGTTGAAGTGGGCGCGGCCGGTCATGTCCCGGAGCGGGCGGACGGTCACGCCGGGCGCGTGCATGTCGACGACGAACATCGACAGGCCCTTGTGCTTGGGCACGTCCACGTCGGTGCGGGCGAGCAGCAGACCCCAGTCGGCGTGCTGGGCGACCGAGGTCCAGACCTTCTGGCCGGTGACCGTCCAGCCGCCCTCGACGCGCGTCGCCCGGGTCTGCAGGGCGGCGACGTCGCTGCCCGCGCCGGGCTCGGAGAAGAGCTGGCACCAGATCTCCTCGCCGCGCAGCAGCGGCCGGAGGTGGCGGGTCTTCTGCTCGGGGCTGCCGAGGTCGACCAGGGTCGGGCCGCACATGCCCAGCCCGATGGAGAAGACGTAGGTCGGCAGCGTGTAGTGCCGGGCCTCCTCGGCGAAGGCCCGCTCCTCGGCCTGGGTCAGCCCCTGGCCGCCCCATTCCTTCGGCCAGGTGATGCCCGAATAGCCCGCGTCGTACATGCGTGCCATGAACGCCTTGGCGGCGGCGACGCCTCCGGTGTCCGGGGCGCCCTCAGCCGCGGCGACCGGGGCGTTGGTCTCCAGCCAGGCTCGGGCCCGCCGGCGGTATTCCTGAAGATCCATGTCGACTCCCATCAGTGCTCACTTACTCTAACCAGCGCACGATCAGGCGTACAGAGCAAAGCTCTACAGGGGAAGGTGAAGCGATCTTTGCTGCCGCTTGGCCATGAATGACCAGGAAAAGGCAATTAATCCGCCTGGGGTGATCGTCCGTGCCGGGGGAGTGAAGTGTTCAGGCGGAACGCGTGGCCGGTGAGACTTCGGCTGACGCTGGTCGCGGTGGCGACTGCCGTCGCGTCCGGCATCGCGCTCAGCACGGTGGCGACCGCCGCCCTGTACGGCCTGGCGGACCGTTTCACGACGGAGGAGGCGGCGAGTTCCACACTGGAGATCGTCCACACCGCGCAGGGGCGGCTGCCTCCCGTCCTCCCGGCGGGCAGGACCGACGGCATCCAGGTGCTGGACACGCGCGGGCAGATCATCGCGGCGACCCCGAACCTGCGCGGTGCCCCGCGGATCGCCAACTTCGTCCCCTCGGGGACCGCCGTCAGGGAGGATCGCAGGCTCTGCGACGTCCCCCGGTTCCCCGGCAGGTGCATGGAGATCATCGCCTTCCGGATCTCCGAGCCGGGAGGCGACCGGGTCGTCTACGCCGCCGACGAACCGGTCCCCTGGTACGTGCACCCGGGCCTGTTCGCCTTCATCGTCGGCGCCTCCCTGATCACCGTGGTGCTCTCGGGAATCGGCGCCCACCGGACGGTGACCGAGGCGCTCGAACCGGTGAAGGAGATCAGGGGGAAGCTGGAGGAGATCACCGCGACCGACCTGGGCCGCCGGGTGCCGGTGCCGGACGCCCGGGACGAGATCAGGCAACTGGCCGAGACGATCAACCAGACGCTTGACCGGCTGGAGGCGGCGGCGGAGCAGCAGCGCAGGTTCGCCTCCGACGCCTCGCACGACCTGCGCAGCCCGCTGACGGCGATGCGCGCCCAGGTGGAGGAGGCGCTGCACTACCCCGAGGACGTCGACTGGAAGCCGAAGGCTCACGAGATGCTCACCAGCCTGGACCGGCTCCAGGCGATCGTCGCGGACCTGCTGATGCTCGCCAGGCTCGACTCCGGGGTACCCGCCGCCAGGGAGCGCATCGACCTCGGCGCGATGATCGGCGAGGAGCTGGACCGCCGCAGGCGCGGGGTGGAGGTGATCAGGGAGCTCAAGCCCGGGGTGACGGTGACCGGCGACCGGCTCCGGCTGGCGCGGTTGCTGACGAACCTGATGGACAACGCCGAGCGGCACGCCGTCTCGCAGATCAGGGTGAGAGTGGGCGAGGAGGACGGCACGGCCGTGCTGGAGGTGCTCGACGACGGCGCCGGGATCGCGCCGGAGCACCGGGAGGTGATCTTCCAGCGGTTCACCCGGCTGGACGCCGCGCGCAACCGTGACGCCGGGGGGACCGGGCTGGGACTGCCGATCGCCAGGGAGGTCGCCGAGACCCACGGCGGCACCCTGAAGGTCGAGGACAGCCCACGCGGCGCGCGATTCGTCTTGCGCCTCCCCCGCACCGACTAACGCGACCTTTACCCGCTAATGTTCTTTTGTGGCACGGGGATTTGGGCGATTACGTCGCGAAGATCTACTCCGGACCGCCTGTGACGTCATCGCGGCCCAGGGATTCGGGCACACCCGTACCGCGGACATCGCCCAGGCCGCCGGGGTCAGCCAGGCGCTGCTCTTCTACCACTTCGAGACCAAGGAGAAGCTGTTCGCCGAGGCGTTCTCCTACGCCGCGCGGCTCGACCTGGAGGCACTCGCCAGGGTGGAGGGGGCGGACGGCTCCCCGCTCGACCGATTACAGGCCCTGCTCAGGCTCTACTCCCCCGCCGGCAAGTCCAAGTCGTGGGCCCTGTGGATCGACGCCTGGGCGGAGTCGATGCGCAACGCCGAACTGGAGGAGACGTCGCGCAGGATCGGCCTGCGATGGCGGCAGGCGCTGCGCGCGGTCATCGACGACGGCGTCGGGACGGGACTGTTCGCCTGCGACGACCCCGACGGCGCCACCTGGCGGATCATCTCTCTCCTCGACGGGCTGTCCACCCAGATGACCGTGCACCGGCGGATGCTGAGCCGGGCGCGCATGGCCGAACTGGTCCGCGCGGCTACCGCGAGGGAGCTGGGCCTCTCCCCCACCGACCTGGTCTGAACGCCTCCCGGGGCAGCACGACCAGGAGCACGGCCAGGGCGGTCAGCCCCCCGCCCAGGAAGACGCCCGCGGTGAGCGGCTCGCCGTGGACGACGACGGCCAGGGCGGTCACCCAGAGCGGCTGGGTCGACAGGATCACCGCGGCGGGCACCGGCGGGACGTGGACCTGGCCGTAGGAGCGGGCCAGGAAGCCCAGGGCGCAGGCCACGATCGACAGGTGACCGAGAACCGCCCAGTCGACCGGCGTCTCGGGCAGCGTGAGACCGTCCGGCACGGCGAGCAGCCCGGTCATGACCGCGATGGTGCCGAGCTGGATCACGGTGACCGCGTAGGCGTCCCGCCGCGCCCCGGCGGACGCGCCGAGCACCAGGGTGTGGACCGCGTACAACACCGCCGACAGCAGGGTGACGGCCAGCGCGGACAGGGAGACGGCGCCCCCCGTCCCCCGCGACAGGGCGAAGACCGCCATCGCGAACAGCGCCAGCGCCGCCGCGGCCCAGACCCGGCCGGAGACCCTGGTGCCGAGCAGGGCCAGCCCGAGAACGGGCGTGATCACCACGTACGAGCCGACCGCGAACCCCGACACCGACGAGGGCAGGTCGTGCAGGGCCACCGCCTGCGCGGTCTGGCCGACGCCGAACAGCAGGCCCAGCACCAGGCCGGCCCGCCAGGTGTCCTCGGTCAGCCCGCGCAGGCAGCGGGGGCGGAGCGCCAGCAGGACGAGCGCGGCGACGCCGTACCTCTCGGCCAGGAGATCGGCCACCGGCATGCGGGCGATCAGGTCCTTCATCAGCGGGAACGCCGACCCCCACGCGGCGCTGACGAACAACAGGAGCACAGCTCCCAGGAGGGGACGGGGCGCTACCAGTGCCATCTTAAAAGGATTTCATCACGTGGAGCGATTGAGACGTCACGGAGCGAACGGGGGGTGGATCGCATACAACGCTGAGTGAAGGACGTCACACCGGCGCGAGGGACCTCATACCTCCACGGACCTTTCCGGCTTATTGGATTCTTCGTACAATTAGCGGGCAGGCCATCCGAGGGAGTGCAGCGATGACACCCGCTCCAGAGACCACCGCAGCCAGAGAGAGCGACCTGCAGGTCGCCGAGAGAAGTGCCTACGAGGCGGTCATCGAGCGCCTCTCCAAGGCGTCCGTCGACAAGCACTGGGAGCCCTACGTCGACATCCCGTGGGACGATCCCGAGTTCCTCGTCCGCCAGGACGACCCGCGCTGGGAACTGCCCGGCGTCGACAAGCTGGGCGGCCATCCGTGGTACCTGGCCCGGCCGCCCGAGGTCCGCGCCCGGATCGGGCTGTGGCGGGTGGCGACCGCCATGAAGATCGGACTGCAGTTCGAGAAC
Organism: Streptosporangium fragile; assembly: GCF_039534445.1. Taxonomy (NCBI): domain Bacteria; kingdom Bacillati; phylum Actinomycetota; class Actinomycetes; order Streptosporangiales; family Streptosporangiaceae; genus Streptosporangium; species Streptosporangium fragile. The sequence continues at coordinate 41,884 of NZ_BAAAVI010000036.1, forward strand.
CTGCTCAAACGCGGCCTGCTGAACTACGCCTACCGGCTGCCGAACGGCTCACCCGAGTTCCGCTACGTCTACCACGAGACCATCGAAGAGGGACATCACGGGATGATGTTCCAGGAGTTCGTCAACCGCACGAAGCTCCCGATCAGTGGGATGCCCGGCCCGCTGAGCCTGCTCGCGCAGGTCACCCCGTGGATTCCGCTGATCTCGACCGAGTTGTTCTTCATCTTCGTGCTCGGCGGCGAGGACCCGATCGACCACGTGCAGCGCAAGGCGCTCAGGTCAGGTCAGATCCGGCACCCGCTGGAGGAGACCATCATGCGGATCCACATCGCGGAGGAGGCCAGGCACATCTCCTTCGCCCGGCACTACCTCCGCCGCCGGGTACCGCGGATGCCCCGCCACCGCCGCTTCGTCCTGGGCCTGGTCGCACCGGTCGTCCTGGGCATCATGGCGCGGATCATGCTGGCGCCCCCGGGCCCGATGATCAGGGCGTTCGGCATCCCCGGCGACGTGGTCCGGGAGGTGTACACCGACAACCCCGAGGCGGCCGCGGAGATCCGCGACTCGGTCGGCAAGACCCGCGAGCTCTGCGCCGAGCTCGGCATGACGAACCGCCTGCAGCGCGGGGTCTGGAAGGCGATGGGGATCTGGGCACCGCCGGAGCCGAGACCCCCGGCCCGTCCGGGCTCCGCGAAGGGGGCCACGGCGGCTGCCGGGAAAGATCCCACGACGGATCGCGGGAAGGGGGTCGCGGCAGACTCCGGGAGGGACGCCGCGACGGACCCCGGGAAGGGAGCCGCAGTGGCCCCCGGGAGGGACGCCGCGACGGCTCCCGCGACGGACGGGGAGGCGGGGGCGTGAGGACGGCGATCGTGACGGGCGGCGCGTCCGGCATCGGCCGGGCCGTCTCCCGCGAGCTCAGCCGGCGCGGCGCGCACGTCGTGGTCGCGGACCTGGACGGCGCCGGAGCCGAGCGGACGGCCAAGGAGTTCGGCTGCTCGGCCGCGACGCTGGACGTCACCCACGCGGAGGCCGTGCGGGAACTGGTCGAGCGGGTCGCCGCCGAGCGGGGGCGGCTCGACGCCGTCTTCAACAACGCGGGCATCGCGGTCGGCGGCACCGCCGACGAGCTCACCCTCGACCACTGGAACCGCACGATCGACGTGAACCTGCGCGGGGTGGTCCACGGGGTCCACGCGGCTTACCCGATCATGAAACGGCAGGGTTCCGGGCACATCGTGAACACCGCGTCCCTGGCGGGGCTGGTCCCCGCGCCCCTGATGGCGCCCTACACCGCGACCAAGCACGCGGTGGTGGGGCTCTCGCTCGCGCTGCGCGCCGAGGCCGCCGCGTACGGCGTGAAGGTGAGCGTGGTCTGCCCGGGTTTCACCGACACCCCGCTGCTGGACCACGCCAACCCCGGTCTGCCGCAGACCGCCGTGGGCAGCGGCGCCCGTGAGTCGGCGACCAGGACGATGGGCCGCCTCTACTCGGTCGACGCCCTGGCCGACGACATCCTGCGGGGCCTGGCCCGCAACCGGGCCCTCATCGTCGCCCCGGCCTCGGGCCGTCTGGCCTGGCGGGGCGCCCGTCTCTCGCCGGCGGCGGCGGTCCGGGTGGCCTCCCTCGCCGTCCGCCGCCTGCGCGGCCGGTGAGCGACATCGCACACGCGTGAGACGCGGCTCCGGACAGCCGGAAGCCCCGCACCCGGGCGGCCGGACCCGGAGTGCGAGGCTCCCTGCTTCTTTCCTTTGTTCTTCCCCTGTGCGGGGGTGGGTTCCACCGGTCACTTGCTTCTGGAACCGCGCCCCGCCCACCGGCCGATCAACCGTTGCCGATGTTGACGTTGCCGCCGGTGACCTTGCTTCTCTTGACGTCACCGTTGACGTTGACACTGTTGTCGATGGTGCTGTCCTTGATGACGATCTTCTTCTTGGTCTTGGCGCCGTGATGTCTCCAGCCGTGGTCCCAGTGGTCCCAGTGGGCGACCCCCGTCAACGAGGCCGAGAATGACTGGACGGACGCGGCGGCCACGTCGCTCATGGTGCCGGCACTGGCCGACTGGGCCGACATCGCCGCGGGGGCGAGAGCGGAGGCGGCGATCGCGGTGCCGGCGAGGACCTTCTTGAAAGTGATCATTTGAAGTACTCCATGTCATGTCTGGTGTGTAGTACCTGGCGTATGGCGCCTGACGTGTGGTGCCTGAATCCATGTGTAGGCGATAGCGGTTGAAAATCCCCTTCGTTCCACTTACAGGGACTTTCAGATCAAATAACCCATATGCCGGGATTGCCGTGGCAGCCGATGAAAGGCAGAGGTTCCCGGCCACGCGCATTGACGCGGGAAAACACGCTTGACAGTGGTCGACGATCACGTCGGAGGGCTCCGCGGAGCCCTCCGCCCGGCGACGGCCCCCAAGAGTCTGCGACCGGCCGGGGGCAAGGGCGGTGAGGCCCCGCGCCGATTGACGACGCGCCCGCGTGTCTCCGCATGTTCACGCGTCCCCGGCTCTGCCCGCGACGCCGCACGCCGGCATCCGGACAGCCGAAAGCCCTGCACCCGGGCCATCAGGCCCGGAGTGCGAGGCTTCTGCTTCTCCCCGGTACGGAGCGGACTCCGATGGCGACCGGCCCGGGACCACGTCCCGCCCACCGGCCGATCAACGATTGCCGATGCCGGCCCTTCCGCCGCCGACCCGGCTGTTCTTGGCGTTGCGAACGTTGACGCTGTTGTCGATGGTGCTGTTCTTGATGATGATCACCTTGTTGACCACCTTCTTGAACACCTTGCCGCCCCTCTTCACGGGGACTTTCTTCCCGCAGGGAGGCGTCGTCAAGGACGCGGAGGGCGCCTGGACGGAAGCGACAGGCACGTCACTCAGGGTGGCGGCACCGGCGGACTGGGCCGACATCGCCGCGGGAGCGAGAGCGGAGACCGCGATCGCGATGGTGACGAGAGCGTTCTTGAAAGTGATCATCAGAGGTGACTCCGTTTTCGCCTGGGTGGCACTGCCGAGTGGTCACCAACCGGCAGTGCCGCACGCCCACCGACCGGTGCTGTTATGTGCTCATTTGTAGACCAAAATGGTTGTAAGTCGCTTTCGTGCCACTTACAGGATGAATGACGATGATTCTTGTCGATTAAACGGTTTGCCGTTTGAATACCGGAAACCGGGACAGTTCGGGGAAAATGCGGCGGCGATCGGCGTCCGCCGGCTCCCGGCGAGACGCCGTGGGCCCCGGGGCTTCGCCGGCGCACGCACCCCCGGGTGAACGGGCGCCGGCCGCGGGGCGGGTGGACGGATGGGACGTCCCCGACCCGGTCACTCGGTGTGGAACTCGTCCAGGCGGACGGTGCGGCGGAGGAGGCGGCGGGCGGCCGCAGCCACCAGCAGAGCCGTCAGTGCACCGATCAGCACCGTGAGGGCCGCGCGGGTCATCGTCCAGCCGATCGCTCCCGGCCGTTCCCCGTAGAGGTCCACGGCGCCGAGGACGGCGATGCCCGTCCCGGCGAGGGCGGCGACCAGGCACACCGGGAGTGCCGCGATGAGCGCCTGGCGGGTGAGGACACGGCCCAGGGCGGGCGCGGGCACGCCCGAGGCGGTCAGTGCCGCGAACGACCGCCGGTGGTCCAGCAGCTGCTCCACCTGGTGCGCGACGAGGGCGGCGGACGAGGTGGCCAGCGCGACCACCAGGGCGAGGTCCACGAGGAGGTAGGTCGTCAGCAGAGAGGCGGTTCCGGGGACGTCCGCCGAGAAGACGATCGCCTGCTGGGCGCCTACGACGGAGCTGAAGAACACGGTCAGCCCGATCACCGACAACGCGCGGGCCCAGCTCCGGGGGTCGGCCTCCATCAGCCGGGCCGCGAGCAGAGTCTCCGCCGCCCGCGTGCGCCGCCCGACCCACCGCGCGGCCGCTCTGATCAGCCCGGCGGTGGCGAGGACCAGGCCGAACAGCAGGAGCACCGCGCCGGCCACCACGGCCAGCGCCCCGCCGTACTTCCCGCCCAGCGGGAAACCGCCCTTGCCGCCGTACCCGGCGACGAACGTCCCCACCCCCGCGACGACCAGCACCAGGTCGAGCACCCTCGGCCCGGCCGGCCCCACCCCCCGGGTCACGCCCAGCGGGGAGATCACCACATGCCGGCCCGGACTCAGCCCGGAGAGCGCGCCGCCGAGCGTCACCGCGGCGAGAACCGCCGGCAACGCGACGAAGGAGACCAGAGGCAACGCCCCGTCCAGCACCCACGACAGCGCCAGATTGACCGCCAGGTACAGCGTGACCCCGGTCAACCCGCCCAGCGACGCCCGCCGCGCGCCCTCGTACGCCCCGAGCAGACGCACGTGGCGCGGCGTGGCCCCGGCCAGCCGGAGGGCGGCCAGCCGCCGTTCCCTGGCGGCGCCGGTCAGGCGGCTCATCTGGTAGACGAAGGCCGCCACCGGGACGATCAGCAGGGCCAGGCCCAGCGCGGTGACGTCGTTCCCGTCCCCGGAGAGGATGGCTCCGAGGCGGTCTCCCTCCGCCTGGAGCAGGTTCACCGCCGCGCAGAGCAGGAAGGTCGCGAGCGCCGCCCCCGCGACCATGAGACGCCCCCGTACCCGCTCGTGCCGCGATTCTCCCCTGGCGAGCATGCGTATCACGGCGATCACGCGGTCACCTCCGCCGCGACCGCGCCGTCGCGCAACATGATCTCCCGGTCGGCGTACGCGGCCACCCGGTTGTCGTGCGTGACGATCACCAGGGTGGTGCCGTCGGCGCGCGCCATGCCGACGAGCTCGTCCATCACCCGCTCGCCCGCCAGCGAGTCGAGCGCGCCGGTCGGCTCGTCGGCGAAGACCACGCGAGGGCCGGCGACCAGCGCGCGGGCCACGGCGATCCGCTGCGACTGGCCGCCGGACAGCTCGCCGGGCCGCTGGTCGGCGCAGTCGGCCACGTCCAGCCGTTCCAGCCAGGAGCGGGCGGCGCGCAGGGACTCCCGGCGGCCGTGCCGGTCGAACAGCAACGGCAGCGCCACGTTCTCCGCCGCGGTCAGCTCGGGGACAAGCTGACCGAACTGGAAGACGACGCCGAAGCTCCGCCTGCGCAGGTCCGTGCGCTCGGTCTCGCCCAGCGTGTCGATCCGCTCGCCGCCGAAAAGGACCTCGCCCGAATCCGGGCGGATGATCCCGGCCAGGCAGTGCAGCAGGGTGGACTTGCCCGAGCCGCTCGGCCCTGTGATCGCGACGATCTCACCTGCGCCGATCTTCAGGGACACACCGTCCAGGGCGACGGTGCGGGCGAACGTCTTGCGCAACGTGTGCGCCTCAAGCATCGGGATTCTCTTTCAGGTCTGCCAGTCGTTGCATGGCCGTCTCGATCCAGCGCAGGTCGGCGTCGAGGTGCTGGAGCGCGTAGTCCGCGGCCAGCGCCTGGGCGGGGGAGCCCGCCGCCCGCTCCGACGTGAGCTCGCGCATCCGCGCCAGATGCGCGGCCCGTTGCCGGAGCAGGTAGCGGTCGGCGGCGCCGTTGGTCGCGGTCGCCACCACCACGCGGGACAGGAGCGCGCTGGACACGTGCGGCGCGGGCGCCTCGACCTCGTCCAGCCACCGGGTGAGCTCGGCGAGCCCCTTCTCGGTGATGGCGTAGACCGTGCGTTCCGGACCGCCCTCCTGCACCGTCTCCGCCACCTCGGCGAACCCGTCGCGCTGCAGGCGCTGCAACGTCGCGTACACCTGACCGTAGGCGATCGGCTTGGCGCCGGGCAGGCGCCGATCGTGCTCACGTTTGAGCTCGTATCCGTGCTTGGGCCGCTCCACCAGCAGCCCGAGCATCACATGTCCGATCGACACGGGCACCACTATAGCCCCCATCTATACACTGAGAGAGTAGTGAGCGCCCGGTTCGGCCCGGGCATACACACCGCGACGGCTCGGCGGCGCCGGGGATGAGCGGCGGCACGGCCGTTGACGCGGAGACGACAACCGGCCCGGCCGAAGCCGCCGGGAACCGTTCCGGCTCCCGGCGACCGCATGGCCTACCCGCCCCGTCCGATCTCGGCGGATTCGCCGGCGAGGGTGATCACCGGCGGATCGCCTCGGATGTGCCGGGCTTCGAGAATCGCTGCAGACCTATGCGGGAAGGTTCACATCAGACATGGGTGACCAGGAGGACCACGCCCGCCTCCCCGCCACAGTCGACGAAAACGGGGCCGACGCCGTTGCCGACCTTGGCGGAGAGGGTGGCCTTCGCCTTGAAGGCCTTCGGGTTGTCGTCGATGATGCGGATGTTCTCCAGGAACTGCGTGCCGTTGATCCCGCCGATCACGGCCTTGAGCCCCTTCCCTCCGCCGCAGTGACCGGTGATCGTCAGCTCTTCGCCCCGCTTGGCGGTGGGGTTCGGGCTGACCTGAACGACCGCCCTGGCGCCCTTGGGCGGCTTCGGCGCAGCCGCCACGGCCTCGGCCTTGCCGGTCGCACCGGCCCTCTCACCGGCGAAGGCGCTGCCGGCGTTCAGAGCGAGCACCCCGGCCGTCAGGCTCACTCCCAGGATCGCAGCCGTCACTTTCCTGTTCATGGTTTTCCTCTCGAAGGTTCTTCCAGTCCAGGCCGGGCCGCTCCACCGGCAGCCCGAGCCCGCGTGTCGGTCGACACGGCCAGAACTATACATTCGGTTTATACATCGAGTGAGTAGTTGGGCCGGCCCACCCGGCCTCGCACAGGCGCCGCGGCAACCCGGCGACGCCACCCGCCCCCCAAGGCGCGACCCTCAGGGCGCGACTCTCGGGGCGCCGGCCGATCCGGCGGACAGCAGATCACGCGGCCGTTCATCAGGGCGCGAACTGTCGGCCGGCGAAGTCGCCCGCCGCGGCACGGCACGGCACGGCAGGAAGGTGACACCGTATTTCCGGAGCACATTTCGGAACTGCGTCTCCGGATGGCGCTTCCGGACCGCACTCCCGGATGGAACGCCATGCTTCCGGACGACTCGACGCGCTTTTCACATGGCCCGGGTCGGCCGACCGGTGACTCGACACACTCTCGGCGGCCTGACACGCTTCAGGCGAATCAACCCCGAACAGCAAGAAACCCCGCACCGGGCGACCGTGCCGCGGTACGGGGTTCCTGCGTTCTTCCTCTGTGCGGAGCGGGTTCCGGTGATGATCAGCCCCTGAACCCGTCTCCCCTGTTCACCGTCCCGCCGACTGCTGAAGCGACGGGAGTTCCCGGAAGCGGAAGCCTAGTTGTTGTTGTTATTGTTGTTGTTGTTGTTCCCGCCGCCGTTGTTGTTATTGTTGTTGTTGTTGTTCCCGCCGCCGTTGTTGTTGTTATTGTTGTTGTTGTTGTTCCCGCCGCCGTTGTTGTTGTTGTTATTGTTGTTGTTGTTCCCGCCGCCGTTGTTGTTGTTGTTATTGTTGTTGTTGTTCCCGCCGCCATTGTTGTTGTTATTGTTGTTGTTGTTCCCGCCACCGTTGTTATTGTTGTTGTTGTTATTGTTGTTGGCCTTGCGGCATCCACGCTTGTGGCACATGACGGACATCGAGGACGCGTCAGCGGTCAGGACCGTGGCGCCGGTGGTGCTGACACTGGCGCCGGCGGGCTGAGCCAGCATCGCCGCGGGTGCGAAGGTGGAGGCGACGATGGCGGCGGCGGCGAGGGTGCTCTTGAGAGTGATCATTAGAGGTAGCTCCATATCGTGGTCTGTTCCGTGGTGCTTGAGACCTTTGTAGGCGAACCCCCTTGCAAGCCCCCTTCGTCCCAGTAACAGCCGCTTTCAGACCACATGACCGATATGCCGGAATCGCCGTGCCGGTCGATGAAAGTCGGGGCTCCGACAGCACCCCGGATGACCTGCGAAAAGTTTCTTGACAGCGCTTGACGGCGCTTGACGGGGGTGCCGACCGGCGTCAGAGAGCCTTCAGCGCCCCCTCCCGACAGCGCCGGCACCCGCGAAAGGCCGGGAGGGAAGCGCGACGGCGCCTTCACCACCCGTACGGCGGTCTCCCTCGGCCTCGCCCACGACCACCGCTTCGTCAACGGCCGCGAGTCGGCGGAGTCCCGGCCGCGCCCGGGAACTCTCCGGAAAGGCCAGGGAACGGCGGGTGACCCGCCGGCAAAGGACCGCGGGCGCGATTCCGGAGCACGGGAGGGTGGTGGGACCATGTCAGGGTCATGAGGAACCCAACGGAAGGCCACGATCGGTGAGGCGGCTACTCACGGTCCTGCTGCTGGCGTGCGCGGCGCTGCTCGGCGCGGTCGCACCGGCGCAGGCTCACAACGTGCTGATCGGCAGCGACCCCAAGGACGGCGCCGAGCTGGCCACCGGACCGCAGAGGATCACCCTCACCTTCGACCAGCCCGTCCGGCAGGGCTTCACGCAGATCAGCGTGACCGGCCCGGACGGCACACGGTGGGAGGACGGGAAGACGACCGTCGACAAGGCGGAGGTCAGCGTCGGCGTCAAACCCCTCGGCCCCGCCGGGAAGTACGTCGTGGGGTACCGGATCCTCTCCTCCGACGGCCACCCGGTCTCCAACAAGATCACCTTCACCCTGACCGCCCCGGGGCCCGCCGCCGCGGGGCAGACGTCCGCCACTCCCGCCCCGACGGCGTCCGCCGCCCCGGCACCGGCCGCCTCCGCCGCCGCGCCGCAACAGCCCGACCTGGGCGCCCAGGCCGCCGAGGCCGCGCAGAACGGCGGGGCCGGGATGGCCGTGCTGTGGATCGCGGGCTCCATCGTCCTGCTGGGCGGGGCCACCGTCGTGGCGATGCGCCGCACGAGGGAGCAGGGCCGTACGGAAGGGCAGGGGAGCACGGGATGACCGTCACCGTCGAGCGGGCTCCCGAGGCCGGCACCGCCAGGAAACTGGTGGCCGGCGGATTCGTGTCGGGAGCAGTGCTGGCCGTGCTGGCCGCGACGGCCTTCGCCGCCCAGGAGGCGGTGCCGGGGATCACGGTCCCCGGGCCGCTGGTGGAGTACGGCCTGCCGGTGCTGCGGGTGCTGCTGGACCTGGCGACGGTGGCGGTGGTGGGGCTGAGCCTGCTGCCGAAGCTGCTCGGGTTCGACGACCCGGAACGGACCGAGCCGGTGATGCGCCGGGCGCGGCCGATGGCCGTGACGTTCGCCTGGGCGTGGGCCGTGCTGGCGCTGGTCGTGATCGTGTTCCAGACCGCGGAGCTGAATCCCGGCGCGATCCCGACCCCGGGCATGATCGCCGAATACGTCAACGAGGTCGGCGCGGGCCAGGGGATGCTCTTCACCGCCGCCTGCGCGCTGTCCTACGCGGGGATCGGGCTGCTGGCCGTGCGGTTCGGCGAGAAGGTCCCGGCCGAGCTGCGGATCGTGATCGCCTTCTTCGGGCTGCTGCCGATCCCGGTGACCGGCCACGCGGTCAACTCGGTCTGGCACGACCCCATCATGATCTCGATGGAGCTGCACGTGATGGGATCGGCGGCGTGGACCGGCGGCCTGCTCATGATCATGCTGCTGGTCGTCCCCGACCGGGAGTTGCTGGCCCGGGTGCTGCCGCAGTTCTCCCGGCTGGCGACCCTGGCGCTGATCCTGGTGAGCGTCTCGGGCCTGGTGAACGGCCTGGCGACGATGGCGCTGACGCCGGGCGTGGAGCTGCCCGGAGCGCTTCTGAGCAGCGAGTACGGCGTGTTCGTGGTCGCCAAGACGGTGTGCGTGGCGCTGCTGATCCCGTTCGCCGCCCACATCCGCTTCCGCCTGCTGCCGCTCATCGCGGAGCGGCGGGCGACGGCGGTCGCGGCGTGGGCGGCGGCGGAGATCACCGTGATGGGGCTGGCCTACGGGGTGGCGGTGGCGCTGACCACGGCGTCGCTGTCCTGAAACCGGAGGCGGTAGCGGCCGAGCGACCACTCGGCCGCCAGCCACAGGGCGGCGATCCCGGCCCACCCGACCAGCATGGTCGTGGGGGGCACCAGCGGCGGTGACATGAACATCGCGTTCTGGAAACGGAGCGCCTGGTCGAGCAGGAGGGTGGCGCCGAGCGAGCCGACGAGCGCCCTGACCACCGGGTTCCTGAGGAGGAACGCCAGGTCGACGGCGAGCGCCCCGGCGAGCAGGAAGACCGGCACCGCGGAACGCGGGAAGTCGGCGACCGCGAGGAGCGGCCAGATCAGCGTGCGGTAGGCGACGTAGACGCCGATCACGACGGTGGCGGAGAACATCCGGCCGATCATCGCGCGGGCGCAGACGGCGACCAGCATGGCGGCCATCGCGGCGTAGAGCGGGTAGAGCTGGTCGGGCACGGGCAGCGCGAAGTGCAGCGCCACGGCTCTGTCGGTCACCGGCAGGCCGATCTGGTCGGCCGCGAACTGGATCAGGATCGGCTCGGCCTCCGGGTTCCCGCGGTCCCAGGCGGCGATGCCGTAGACGCCGTACTCCTGGTGCTGGGCCGGGAACCAGACGTTCTCGAAGAGGAAGACGAAGAGCCCGCCGAGGACCAGCGTGCGCATCCGCCCGGGAGGGGCGCCCAGGAACCAGCCGCGGATCACCCCGCAGATCATGAAGAGCGTGCCGATGTAGAGCAGCATGTGGGAGGGGCTCCACGAGGTGATGTCGAGCCCGTTGACCCGGTGGTTGATCAGGTCCAGCGGCACGGCGACCAGGAAGACGCCCGTGCCCCACGTGATGAGGCGCTGCGCCGCCTTGTCGACCCCGTAGCCGGTGTAGACGTGAACGATGGTGAGCGCGAGGACGATGGCCGTGCCGACGCTGTTGAGCAGGTGCGGCGGGGCGAGGTCGTCACGGAGCCACTTGAAGTGCCAGGAGACGTCCCAGGACGCCCCGAGCACCTTGAAGGAGAAGGCCACCAGCCAGCCCAGGTAGAGAACTCTGAACAGATCTTCGGGGGTCTCCCGGCCGGCCTTGCCCCGCGTCCAATACGGCAGAGCCCACTCGATCGCGGAAGTGGCTCTTCTTCGGAGGCTCGCTACTGGATTCACGCATCGAAATGATGCCTGCCCTTTACCTTGGTCCGCAATCGGGGACATCCCTGATGAACGGAAGGGCCCACCCCCTCCGGCCTGGGTGATCATCTCCGTGCCGACCTGAGAGCCGTCTCAGGAGTGTCCCGGCTTCGCTCAGTAAGCTCTCGGCATGAAACGTGCGGGGAGGCGGACCACCTGGGTCGCGGTGGTGGCCGTGCTGGTGGTCGGCGTCGCGGCCTGGCTGGTCTGGCCGTCGGCGCCGGAGATACGGGTCCAGGACCAGATGATCACGGTGGTCGACGGGCCGAAGGACGACCAGCGGGTCACGCTGGATGCGAGCTTCTTCCCACCCGCCGGAGGCGGCAGGGCACCGGCGGTGCTGCTCGCACACGGCTTCGGCGGCAGCAAGCAGAGCGTCCGGGCCGAGGCCGTGCGGCTGGCCCAGGCGGGGTACGCCGTGCTGACCTGGTCGGCGCGGGGCTTCGGCCGCTCCACCGGGCAGATCGCGCTGAACTCGCCCGACTACGAGGTCAAGGACGTCCGCCAGCTGATCGACTGGGTGGCCGGGCGTCCCGAGGTCCGGCTCGACGCGGCCGGCGACCCGCGGGTGGGCATGGCGGGCGGTTCCTACGGCGGGGCCATCTCGCTGATGTCCGCCGCCCACGACCCGCGGATCGACGCGATCGTCCCGCAGATCACCTGGCACGACCTGGCCGACGCGCTGTTCCCCAACGCCACCGGGCAGGGGCCGGAGAGCGGGGTGTTCAAGCGCATGTGGGCCGGGCTGTTCTTCAGCCGGGGCGGCCCCACGCCGGACGCGGCCGCGCTCGCCGGGCTGGGCGCGCAGAACGGTCAGGACAGGCAGGACGGGGAGGACGGGGAGCGCCAGGCGCGGCAGCCGGCCAGGCCGCTGACCGCCGAGGAGATCCGCTGCGGCCGGTTCCTGCCGGAGATCTGCGACATGTACCAGCAGGTCGCCGAGAGCGGCCGGGCGACCGCGAGCGCGGTGGAGACGCTGCGCAGGTCCAGCCCGATCTCGGTGCCCGGAAAGATCAAGGTCCCGACGCTGCTGCTCCAGGGCCAGCGCGACTCGCTGTTCCCGCTGAGCCACGCGGACGCCAACGCGCGGGCCGTCGCCGCCACCGGCGCCCCGGTCGAGGTCGCCTGGTTCGACGGCGGCCACGACGGCGGCAACGGGGAGGTCGACTGGCTGTACGGGAAGACCCTCGGCTGGTTCGACCGCTACCTGAAGGAAGACAGCGGCGCGGCTCGGGCGGGCGGCGCCTTCACCGTCACCCGCGACGGCGGACGCGACCCCGGCACCCGCCGCCCGGTGCAGCTGCACGCCACCGCCGCCGCCTACGCGGGACTGTCGGGCAGTGCCCAGACCTCCGTGCCGCTCAGCGGGCCCGACCAGCAGGTGGCCAACCCGCCCGGCGGCTCCCCCGCCTCGATCTCCGCGGTGCCCGGCTTCGGCGGGATCGGCGGCGGCAGCGGCCTGAACCTCTCGGTCGACATGGCCGGTCAGAGCGCCGCCTTCGACTCCGCTCCGCTGACGGCCCCGCTTCAGATCACCGGGAGCTCCACGGTGAAGGTGCGGGTGAGCGTGAACACGGCGGCCGACGGCGCGACGGGCGAGGACACCTCCACCGAGAACGCGCCCGGTGGGGACGCCTCCGGCGCCGCGAGCGAGGTGACGCTGTTCGCCAAGCTGTACGACGTCGCCGGTGGCACCCAGGCGCCGATCCTCCCCGAAGGGCTCGTCGCCCCCGTCAGGATCACCGTCCCCGAGGGCGGCTCCGGCGAGGCCATGGTGACCCTGCCCGCCATCGACCACCGCTTCGACGTCGGCCATCGGCTGCGGGTCGCGTTCACCACCACCGACCTCGGTTACAGCACCCCCGCCGCCCCGGCCGTCTACACGGTCGGCCTGGCCTCGCCCGCCGTGACCGTCCCCACCTACGCCACCCTGCGCACCCCCTCCACCGGCCCCGCGTGGTGGATCTGGGCGCTACCGCTGGCCTCGATCGCCGTGGCGGTCGCGCTCGGGCTGGCCGGGCGGCGCCGCCCCGCCGGCGAGCACGACCCGGCGCTGGAGTCGGTGCCGCTGCGGATCGACGGGCTGACCAAGGCGTACCGCAACGGCGAACTGGCGGTGGACGGCCTGTCGTTCACCGTCGAGCACGGCCAGGTGCTGGGGCTGCTCGGTCCCAACGGGGCGGGCAAGACCACCACCCTGCGCATGCTGATGGGCCTGATCCACCCCGACGGAGGCGAGATCAGGATCTTCGGTCACCGGGTCGTGCCCGGCGCCCCGGTGCTGTCCAGGCTCGGCTCGTTCGTCGAGGGCCCGGGATTCCTGCCGCATCTCAACGGCCGCGACAACCTGGAGCTGTACTGGAAGGCCACCGGCCGGCCGGCCGAGGACGCCCACTTCGACGAGGCCCTGGAGATCGCCGGTCTCGGCGGTGCCCTGGACCGTGCCGTCCGCACCTACTCGCAGGGCATGCGCCAGCGCCTGGCCATCGCCCAGGCGATGCTCGGCCTGCCCGATCTGCTGGTCCTCGACGAGCCCACCAACGGTCTCGACCCGCCGCAGATCCGTGAGATGCGCGAGGTCCTGATCCGCTACGCCGCGCGGGGCCGGACCGTCATCGTCTCCAGCCACCTGCTCGCGGAGGTGGAGCAGACCTGCAGCCACGTGGTGGTCATGCGGCGCGGGCGCCTGGTCACGGCCGGCACGGTCAGCGAGCTGCTGGCGGGCCGCACCTCCGCGGACGGCTCGGGCACCCGGCTGGAGGACGTCTTCCTGGACCTGATCGGAGACAAAGCATGAGCGACGCCAACGGTTCCCGTACGGCCGCACTCCCCGGCGGCGTGGCGGGCGGCTCGCCGAACGGGTCCGGCCCCGCCGCGGGGACCGGTCCGTCGGCGGGCGGCCCCGGCTCGGGTACCCCCGGCGGGAACGGGGCGGCACGCGGGTACGCGCCGGGTCGGACGCTCCCGCTCGGCGTGGAGATCGTCCGCCAGTTCAAGCGGCGTCGCACCCTGGTGATGTTCGGCCTGCTGCTCGCGCTGCCGTGGGTCCTGGTGATCGCGTTCAAGCTCGGCGCGGGCTCGAACCAGCCCGCCACCAGCCTGCGCATCTCCGACCTCGCGACCGAGGGCGCGCTGAACTTCGCGGCGTTCGCGCTGTCGGTTTCGGCGAGTTTCCTGCTGGTCGTCGCGGTGGCGCTGTTCTGCGGCGACACCGTGGCCAGCGAGGCGAGCTGGTCGTCGCTGCGCTACCTGCTGGCCGCGCCGGTCCCGCGTGACCGGCTGCTCCGGCAGAAGCTCGTCGTCGCGATGGGCTACTCGGCGGCGGCGGTGATCTGCCTGCCGCTGATGGCGCTGGTGGCCGGGACCCTCGCCTTCGGCTGGAACGACGTCCGCGTCCCGGGGACCGGTGAGATCATCCCCGCGCTCGACGTGCTGCCCCGGTTCGCCGTCGTGATCGGTTACGCGCTGGTCAGCCAGTTCGTGGTCGCCGCGCTGGCCTTCCTGCTCTCCGTCAGCACCGACTCCCCGCTCGGCGCGGTCGGCGGCGCGGTCGGCCTGGTGATCGTCAGCAACATCCTCCAGGCGGTCGAGGCGCTCGGCTCGCTGCGGGAGTTCCTCCCCACGTTCTGGAACACCGCCTGGCTGGACGCGCTCGCGCCGCAGCCCCAGTACGACGGCATGCTCAAGGGCGTGGCCGTCTCGGTCACCTACTCGGCGATCCTGATCGCCTTCGCCTTCCGCCGCTTCCGCCGCAAGGACGTGGTCTCCTAGCGAGCCGGCCCGCATTCGGACGGGGAACCGAGGAGCGGGGCGATGGCGCCGGGCGTCCGGAGGTGAGCCGCCCGGCGGTGCGTCCCGGAACGTGCGGGCCCGCGCCCGGCCCGGGGCGCGGCGGACGGCGCCGGACATGACGGTGGCGTCACGAGCCGGCGCCCGGCCCCGGACCGGGTGCGGACCTGCGAAAACTCACCAGTGGGGCGGGCGCTCCTCCAGCAGGCGGGCGTCGTCGTCGGTCTCGCGCCAGTCTCCCCAGCCGAGGTCGGTGTCGTCGGCGGTCTGGTCGGGCAGGATCGGCGGGCCGTCGTCCGTGAGGTCGACGGGGCGCAGGTCGTCGGGCTCATGAACTGTCACGGGACCATGCTAGCCACCGGTGCGTCGCGTCATTTCCTCCTCGGCGGAAAGCCTGCCCCCGGGGTGGGAAGACCGTCCCCGCGCATCGTGAGGTCGGGGACAGCCGGAGACTCAGGCGATACGATGCGGAGGCAGGTGTCAGCTACCCCCGTGAGGCGCCATGACAACGCCAGCAGGATGGCGGCGAGACGGCAATCTCCCCAACGAGCTCACCAGCTTCGTCGGACGCACCCGGTTGCTCACGACACTTCGGCAGCGGCTGCAGGAGCACCGCCTGGTCACGGTGACCGGCATCGGGGGCGTCGGCAAGTCGCGCACCGCCCTGCGGATCGCGCATCTGATGCGCGGTGAGTTCAAGGACGGCGTCTGGTTCGCCGACCTGGCCCGCCTGCAGGATTCGGGGATGGTCCGCCACACGATCACCTCGGCGCTCGGGATCGCCGACCAGTCCCCCCGCTCGGCGGACGAGACGCTGGTCGAGTGGCTGGGCGACCGCGAGATCCTGCTGATCATCGACACGTGCGAGCACCTGGTCGACGCCTGCGCCGTCCTCTTCGAAGACCTGCTGGGCAAGGCCGGGGGTCTGACGATCCTGGCGACCAGCCGCCAGTCGCTCAACGCCCGGGGCGAGCACACGGTCACCATCCCGCCGCTGACCGTCCCGGGCGACTCCCCGGGGGAGGACGTCTTCACCAACGAGGCGGTGCAGCTCTTCGTCGCGCGGGCGAGCGCCGTGGTGCCCAACTTCATGCTGGACGAGCACAACGTCGGCCCGGTCTCCGAGCTGTGCCGCCGCCTCGACGGCATCCCGCTGGCCATCGAGCTGGCCGCGGTCCGGATGCGCGCGCTCTCGGTGGAGCAGATCCTCGGCCTGCTGGCCGACCGGTTCAGCCTGCTCGCCGGTGCCAGCCGCACGGCCCTGCCCCGGCACCAGACGCTGCGGGCCGCGATCGGCTGGAGCCACGAGCTGTGCGAGCCGGCCGAGCGGCTGCTCTGGGCCAGGCTCTCGGTCTTCGCCGGAGACTTCGAGCTCGACGCCGCCCGCTACGTCTGCTCCGGTGACAACCTGCCCAGCGCCGACGTCATGGATCTGGTCTCCAGCCTCGTGGAGAAGTCCATCCTGCTGAGCGACGGCACGCCCTCCGGGCACCGCTACCGGCTGATCGACACCCTGCGGCAGTACGGCGAGGAGTGGCTGAGCAAGCTGGGCGAGACCGAGCGGGTCCGGGAGAAGCACCGCGACTACTACCTGCAGCTGGCCAAGCGGAGCGAGGACGCCTGGTCGGGCGCCCGCCAGGTCTACTGGTACGTCCGCATGCGCCACGAGCACGACAACATCCGCGTCGCCCTCGACTACTGCCTGCGCACCCCCGGTGAGGTGCAGGCGGGGCTGAGGCTGCTGTCGTCCCTGTGGTTCATGTGGGTGGCCTACGGTCTGGCCCGCGAGGGCAGGCTCTACCTGGAGAAGACGCTGGAGCTGGCGTCCCAGCCCAGCCCCGAGCGGTGCAAGGCGCTGTGGGTGCTCTCCTACATCCACAGCGCGCAGGGAGACATCAACGGGGCCATCGAGGCGGCCGAGAAGTGCAGCTCGGACGCGGTCAGGGTGGGCGACTCCGGGGCGGTCATCCTCGCCACCAAGATGCTCGGCACGGCCGCGTTCCTCCAGAACGACCTGCAGAAGGCCAGCGCGCTGCTGGGCGTGGCGATCGAGTTCCACAAGAGCGGGCGGGAGCTCAACCCGGGCCTGCTGCCCTCGATCGTCGAGCTGTCCATGGTCCTGCTCATCCAGAACGACCCGGCCGAGGCCGAGGTGCTGCTGCGCGACTGCATCGCGGTCTGCACCCAGCGCGGCGAGCTGTGGCTGCGCTCGTACGCGATGTACGCGCTCGCCAGCGTCCACCAGGCGATGGGCCGCACCGCCGAGGCCATGTCGAACGCCCGTGAGTCGCTCCGGATCAAGCGTTACTTCCACGACGTGCTCGGCATCGGCCTGGCGATCGAGGTGGTCGCCAAGCAGGCGCTGGAGGCGGGGCAGCCGGTGCTCGCGGCCCGGCTGATGGGCGGCGGCCAGGCCAACTGGCGGACCTTCGGCATGCCGCAGATGAACTCGCCGTTCTTCAACACCGAGCACGACCGGTGCATCAAGGAGTGCCGGCGCGTCCTGGGCGACGAGGCCCACGAGAAGGCCTTCGCGCAGGGCAGGAAGCTCAACCTGGACGAGCTGATCGAGTTGGCGCTGGGGGATCACGAGGACGACCCGGCCGTCCGGTGGTGAACCTCGCGGGACGCGACCGCGGTCACGCCGTGCCGGTCGTGACGCTCCGGAGCCTCCGGGGGTGCTCTTCACCCGGCGTCCCCGGCTCGTCGCCGGGCGACGACGGGACACGCGGCGAGAGGCGGCGAGTTCGGCCCGCCGCCTTCGCGTCCCGGAGAGTCCTCACGCGTGGCGGCCCGCGCCTCCGGGGTGAACGCCGGAGCGCCGGCCGACGTCCCAGTAGCGGGAGCTGGTCAGCGAGTAGTCGACGCTCCCGCTGATCCAGAACTCCAGGCCGCGCAGGTAGGCGGCCACCGCCTCGGAGCCGAGCGCCTCCAGGGCCGGACGGATCTCGACCATGTCGCCGATCGCCCGGTTGCGCATCTCACCGATCCTGTCCATGGCCTCCTGCCGGGAGTGACCGCGGTGCCGGACCAGCACGCTCACCAGGTTGTTGCGGGAGTTGCCCTCCCCGCTCTCCTTGGCGTACGAGATCAGGTCGTTGTCCCAGACGACGACGTCGTTGGCGCTCTCGGTGACCGCCCGCACCGCGGGGTGGCGCCACTCGGCGGGCGTGAGGGGCAGCCCGGTGGCGACGTCGATGAGGGCGAAGACGGTGAGCATGGCGCCGGTGCGCCGCCGCATGAAGATGTAGTCGTCCAGCGGCGGCACCACCTCGTCGTCGCGGTTGGCCGCCTCCCACACCTGGGCGAAGAGGTAGTCCTTGGTGACGGCGCGCCAGCGGTCGAGCTGGTCGCCGTCGCCGTACGCGGCGATCCTGCCCTTGATGTCCAGCAGCGACATGGCGAAGACGTCGTCCACCTTCTGCCCGAACTCCAGGTCGTCGAGGGCCGCGATGAGCTGGGGCAGCGCCCGGGCGATCTCGGCGGCGCGCCGGTCGGACTCGCAGAAGGCGTCGTCGAAGGCGAACAGCCACACGCACCAGTCGGTCACCAGGCGGAGCGTGTGGTACTCGGCATAGGGATACGTCCTGGCTCCCAGCCAGCCGTACTTCGCCTTGCGGTAGCGCTCGACCGTCTCGGCGTCCTGTGGGATCCCCGACTGGATCAGCCAGTCCAGTGTCTCCGTGTCGACCCTTTCGACGTGGGGATTCACCTCACTCGGGAACGGACAGGACAGCGGAGGGATGCGCAGCGGTAGCCCCGGCCTACGGGTAGTAGTAGTTCCCACTCCCCAAGAATGACCCACAGGGAAGGGTTTTCCTATAGTTGGGTAAAGACCTTAATGTGCGATTTCCGGCTTAATGCCCGAACAATTTCAGGTATTCGTCCTGACCGAACATCCGGGCCGTCTCGGTCGCCGAGGGATTCCCCTGGTCGGGGTCGGCACCGGCCGAGAGGAGCGCCCGGACGACCTCGGGCTCCTTCTTGAAGACCGCGCCCGCCAGCGGCGTCTGACCGCGGTCGTTGGCCCGGCCGGGGTCGGCGCCCAGCGCGGCCAGCATCCGGACCGTCTCGGCATGGCCGTGGTAGGCGGCGAGCATCAGCAGCGTGTCGCCCCTGTCGTTGCTGAGGTTCACCGGTACCCCGGCCTCGACGTAGGCGCGGAGCTGCTCCGTCTCTCCGGACCTGGCCAGGTCGAACAGGCGGGTTGCGAACTCCTCGAGCTCAGGGTCAGGCTGCATGTGACCCATTCTGCCCCGGTAGGGTGCCTGTGATCGCCGAGGGTAGGCGGAATTCAGCGAACACCCCACGGGTTGAGCTGAAGAGACGACCGACGAAAGGCTGGAACACGGTGTTCGACCCGACGGATCTCTACCGGCTCAGCGGAGACGTCCCTGAGCTGACCGATCCGGTGCTGCTCTACCACTTCGACGGGTTCGTGGACGCGGGCGGGGCCGGGCGGCTCGCCATCGCCCACCTGCTCGACGAGCTGGAGCACCGGGTCGTCGCGACCTTCGACGTGGACCGCTTGCTCGACTACCGGTCCCGGCGCCCCATCATGACCTTCGACACCGACCGCTGGGTGGCCGTGGAGAGCCCCCGGCTCGACCTGCGTCTCGTCCACGACACCATGGGCACCCCGTTCCTGGTGCTGAGCGGCCCCGAGCCGGACCGCGAGTGGGAGCTGTTCGCCGCGGCCGTCGGCACGCTGGTCACCCGGCTCGGCGTCGGCAAGCTGGTGACCACGCACGGCATCCCGATGGCCGTGCCGCACACCCGCCCGCTGGGCGTCACCGGGCACGCCTCCCGTCCCGAGCTCATCACCGGCCAGACCAGCGCCTTCGGCAAGGTCCAGGTGCCGGGCAGCGCGGCCTCGCTGATCGAGTTCCGGCTCGGCGCCGAGGGCCACGACGCCCTCGGCTACGCCGTGCACGTCCCCCACTACCTCGCCCAGGCCGAATACCCGGCCGCCGCGGTGACCGCGTTGGAGGCCGTCACCAAGGGCACCGGCCTGGTCTTCCCGCTCGACGGCCTGCGCGACGCCGCCGAGAAGACCGATGCCGAGATCGCCGAGCAGATCGAGGCCTCCCAGGAGCTGTCCACCGCCATCGCCGGCCTGGAGCAGCAGTACGACGCGTTCGCCGCCGGGTCCGAGCGCGAGAACCTCATGGCCGAGTCCTCGGAGATGCCCACCGGCGACGAGCTGGCCGCGCAGTTCGAGGCGTTCCTCGCCGAGCGCGACGAGCGGCGCGGTGACTGACCTGCGCGTCGGCCTGGTCGGGTACGGCGTGGCCGGGGCGTTCTTCCACGCCCCGCTGATCGCGACGACCCCCGGGCTGCGGCTGTCCGCGGTGGTCACCGGCGACCCCGGACGGGCCGCCGAGGTGAACGGAAAGTACGGCGCGCGGGCGGTCGGCCGTGCCGACGAGCTGCTCGACTCCAGCGACCTGATCGTGGTCGCCTCCCCCAACCGCACGCATGTGCCGCTGGCCGAGGCCGCGCTGAAGGCGGGCCTGCCCGTCGTGGTGGACAAGCCGCTGGCCGCGACCGCCGAGGAGGCCCGCGGCCTGGTGCGCCTGGCGCGCGAGCGCGGGCTGATGCTGACCGTCTTCCAGAACCGGCGCTGGGACGGCGACTTCCTGACCGTCCGGCGGCTGGTCTCCGCCGGGGAACTCGGCGAGGTCACCCGCCTGGAGTCGCGCTTCGAGCGCTGGCGGCCCGTGCCCAAGGGCGGCTGGCGTGAGGTGGGCGGCGCCGACGAGGTCGCCGGCCTGCTCTACGATCTCGGCAGTCACCTGGTCGACCAGGCGCTGCGCCTGCTCGGCCCGGCCGTGGACGTCTACGCGGAGTCCGACGTGCGCCGTCCCGGCGTGAACGCCGACGACGACACGTTCATCGCGCTCTCCCACGCGGGCGGGGCCCGCTCGCACCTGTGGGTCAGCGCGGTCACGCCCCGGCTCGGCCCCCGCTTCCGGGTGCTCGGCTCGCGGGCGGGTTACGTCAAGCACGGCCTGGACGTGCAGGAGGAGCAGCTCCGCGCCGGTCTGACTCCCGAATCACCCGGTTTCGGCGAGGAGCCGCCGGAGCGGTGGGGCACGCTCGGCGCCGGCGACGACCGGCGCGTCGTTCCCACGGAGCGGGGCTCCTACGCCCGTTTCTATCGCGAGGTGGCGGCCTGCCTCCTCGATGGCGCCCCGCCGCCGGTCGATCCGGAGCAGGCCGTCGAGGCCCTCGCCGTGCTGGAGGCCGCCCGGCGGTCGGTCGCCGAGCGCCGGGTCGTCACCCTGTAGTCCCCGTCGTTCTCCGCAATCCCCTGCACCCGTCGTTCTCCGCAGTCCCCTGCACCCGTCGTTCTCCGCGGGCCCGGACCGGCCCGCGGAGACGGGCTCAGTCGCGCAGGCGGGAACGGAGCGCCCGGGAGTCGGCCTCGGTCCAGCCGTGTGAGGCGAGCCAGGCCAGCGGGCCGCCGAAGCGGTCGTCGAGGACGTGCAGGAACTGCCGGATGTACTCGGGCCGCGGGCGGTGGTCGTCGGCCGGCCGGGAGTCGAGGTCGTCGCGGTAGGTGTCGCTGGCGCGCAGCCGTGCCAGGATGCCCTCCAGGCGGTCGCCGGTGGCGACGTAGTCGGCGACGATGGCCTCGCGGGTGGCTCCGGCGATCTCCAGGGCCAGGGCGCTGACGACGCCGGTGCGGTCCTTGCCCGCCGCGCAGTGGACGATGGCCGCGCCGTCGTCGCGGGCCAGGGTGCGCAGGGCCGCCAGCACCGAGTCGGGGCGGTCGCGCAGGTAACCGTAGTAGAAGCCGGTCACCCGGAGTTCTTCGAGGTCCTCCTCCACCCGCTCGGTCCAGGGCAGCACCTTGTCGCCGTCGATGGTGTCGGCTTCCACGTCCGTGTACCTGCCGCCCTCGGCGAACAACGTGAGGTGGTGGATGTTCACCTCGGGCACGGCGGTGAGCGGCCCCGGCCCTTCCAGACGCACCTCGGGCCCGGAGCGCAGGTCGACGACGTGACGGAGCTTGAGCTCACCGACGAGCAACTCGACGTCGCGTTCCGTCAGCCCCTGCAGGTTGTCGGACCGGTAGACCCGGCCGAAGCGCGTGGTCCCTCCGTCGACCGTGGCGAGCCCGCCGAGATCGCGCACATTGACGGCGCCTTCAAGATCAATCCAACGCGTGAAATCGTTCATCGCCCCCAAGCCTATACGCCGGTTTATGCACGTGCAGTTAACACGCGGGGCCGTTATCCATAACTACCGATGTCCACGCATCTAGTCCGAAAATAGGTCATACATCCCTTTTATGGGGAACAGTGGAAGGACCCGCCTGTGCCGCGTCACGAGGAGGCCGTGTGGATCCAAGGAGACGTCACCCGCACCTGCTGATCGACCCGTCGCTGCCCGACTCGGTCTCCGCCGTCTTACGCGCCAGCCCCCAGGCCCTGCGCGCGGCCCGGCTCGGCGAGATGCCCAAGCCCAGAGCCCTCGACCCGGTCAAGCTGTTCTCGATGACCGCGCTCCTGCTGTTCGTCGCGGCGCTCACCAGCGCGGGCGGGGTGATCATCGCTGTGCTGCTGGTCCTCCTGATCAGCGGGTTGCACCGGTTGGCCGCCGACCCGGACGGCAGGCGGGAGCGGCGCCGGATCCGGGTGGCCATGGAGCACAGCGACAGGTTCATCCTCCCCGAGGACCTCGACCCCGAGTGCGGCGCGCTGCTGCGCCGCGCTCAGGACGCGACCGAGGCGGTGCTCGGCTCCGCGATCAACCAGGCTCACCTGCTCGACACGATCGACAACGCGGTGACGCTCCCCCTGCAGACGTGGCAGATCGCCCGCAAGCTGGTCCGGCTCTCGGACATGAAGGCCGAGCACCGCCGGATCGTGCCGGACCGGCCGCCCCGGGAGGTGGCCGACGCCTTCACCCCGTACACCAGGGCGCTGGAGGCCGCCGAGCTCTCGCTGACCAGGCGGATCGAGGCACTGGAGGAGTACGCCAGGCAGGTGCGCAAGGCCGACGGCGTCTACCGCGCCTACGGGCAGCTGCAGACGCTGGCGGAGCGGACGCCGCAGTACGAGGCGCTGGTGGCCGAGACCGCCGAGGACGCGCTGACCGTACCGGACCTCACCCACCTGAGCGACCAGGCCCAGCAGGTCGGGAAGCTGTTCCGGCAGAGCGTCGACGAGGCCCGGAGCGCCGCCCGTCACCTGCTGACCGCCGCAGACTCCTGACCGCCGCCGGTTCTTGACCGGTCCCGCGCGGTCCGGCCCCGGTGCGCGGTTCGGCGGTTCGAGGGTGCGGCCCGTCCCCGCCTAGTCACCGAGGCCGCGCCGGATCTCCTCCGCCTGCCGGAGCGCGGCGGCCGCGGCCCGCTCGTCGCCCGCCGTCCGGTACGCCTCCCCCAGGTGTTCCAGACTCCTGGCCATCCACCAGCGGTCGCCCAGGTCCTCGAAGGCGTGCACCGCCCGCCGAAGCGACTCCTGCGCCTCACGGGCGCGGCCCAGCCGCCCGTACGCGCGCCCGGCCGACAGCTCGCTCCTGGCCACGCCCCACGCGTCGCCGAGCGCGGTCAGGATCTCCGTGGCCATGTGCACGTGGGCGAGCTCGCGAATCCCGTTCGCCGGGTTGCCGACCTCCCCGGCCGCGCGCAGGCACCTGGCCTCCTCCCAGAGCTCGCCGCGGGTCCGGAACAGCTCCGCGGCCCGGTCCAGGCTGAAGCCGGCGCGCGTGAAGACCTCCACCGCGGCGCGGGTGTGGTCCTTCTCGTGAAGCTCCCTGGCGGTCGCGCCGAGCACCTCGCCGTAGGCGCGCAGCGTCTGCGCCTCGGAGTAGCGGTTGCGGTCGCGCTTGAACACCTCAAGCGACTCCTCCAGCAGTTCCCGGGCCTCCTCGGGTCTGCCCTCGGCCAGCCGGAGCTCGGCGAGGTTCCGCTGGGTCCGCGCCGTCCACCAGCGGTCGTCCTCGGCTTTGAAGGCGGCGACGGCGTCGATCAGGTAGCTCACCCCGCGGTCGAGTTCGCCGTCGCTGGAGAGCGTCATGCCGATCGTGCGCATCGCCCGCGCCGCCCACCAGGACTCGCCGAGGTCGGTGAAGACCTCCAGCGCCCGCTCGGCGTCCGCCCTGGCGGACCGGTGACTGCCCTGCCCGCCCACGACCGCCGCGCGGTCCAGCAGCGCGATGCCCAGGGCCCGCCGGTCACCGGTGTGCTCCGCGGCCTCGCACAGGATCTCGGCGACCACCCGCCAGTCGGACCAGTACGCGCGCAACGAGTGGCACAGCGAGCAGAAGGCCCGGCCGAGCCGCCAGGCGAGTTCCCACGTCTCCAGGCCCGTGGCCTGGTTGATCAGAGCGACCAGGGTCAGCCGCTCGGTGTTCAGCCAGTCCGCCGCCGAGACCTGGGCCCGCGACGCGGCGGACGGGTTGGCCGCCCTGGTCCGGCGGCCCCAGTCCTGCGGCCAGCGGGCCACGGCGGCGGCCTCGGCGCGGCGGCGGTAGCCGGACAGGACCCGCTCGACCGCCGCCCGCCGGCGGCCGGCGTCATCGGACAGGGCCAGTTCGCGGGCGAAGATCCGCACCAGGTCGTGCAGCCGGTAGCGCATCGTCTCCGACCGGTCGGCCCCCGGGTGCTCGGCGGACTCGGCGCTCACCGACGCCCAGCTGCCCGAGTACTCGGCGAGCTGGGCGTCGATGAGCGCCTCCAGCTGGTCCACGCCCTCCGGCTCGGAGGTGGCGAGCAGTTCCCCGGCCACCCAGCCGGGCACGTCGGGCGCGCCGATCAGGCTGAGCATGCGCAGCAGGCGGCGCTGGAGACCGGTGCAGTCGTCGTAGCTCAGCTGGAGCGAGGCCCGCACGCTCTTGTCGAGCCTGCCGGCGATCTGCAGGTGGTCGAGGCGGCGGCGCTCGTCGCGCAGCCGGTCGGCCAGCGCGCGCAGGGTCCAGTTCCCGCGAGTGGCCAGGCGCCCGCCGCAGATGCCGATCGCCAGCGGCAGGTGGTCGCACATCCGGACGATCTCCCGCGCCGACTCCAGGTCGGCGGCGACCCGGTCGTCCCCGGCCAGTCGCGCCAGCAGCTCCACACCCTGCGCCTCGCTGAAGACCGACAGCTGCTTGTCGTAGGTGTTGAGCAGGAAGAGCGGCTGGCGAGAGGTGACCATGACCGCGCACCCGGGCTCGGCCGGGATGAGGTCCTTGACCTGGTCGCCGTCGCGGGCGTTGTCGAGGCAGATCAGGATGCGCCTGCCCTTGGTCCAGGTCAGCCAGAGCTCGCGCAGCTCGGCCAGGCCGCCGGGGTCGGTGGTCAGGCGCACCCCGAGCGCCCGCAGGAAGCCGGTGAGCACCTCCTCGGGCCCGACCGGCGCCTCCACCCCTCCGCGCAGGTCGGCGTAGAGGCGGCCGTCGGGGAAGCTGCCGGCGATCTCGTGCGCGAACCGGGCGATGAGCATGGACTTGCCGACCCCGCCCCTGCCGTACACCGAGACGACCAGCGGCGAGGCGCCGTTCGCGCGGTCCCGGGAGCGGCGCCGCTCGGCGAACACCGCACGCAGCTCGGCCAGCGACTCGGTGCGCCCGGTGAAGTGCGGGGAGACAGGGGGTGTCTGGTCGGGCGGGCGCCAGACGGCGCCCCCGCTCCGGGGCTGCTTCTCCTCGGCCCGCGTGCCGGTGGTCGCCCAGGTGAGCAGCCCCACCAGGAGACCGGCGGCGGCGGTCACCCCGACCTTGGCCTCGGTCGGCAGCTCCCACACGTCCAGCGAGGCGGCCAGGATGCTCGCCACCGCCGCGGCGATCCCGGCCGCGGCGGGCGCCGCCAGGGGGATGCGGCGCCTCGGTAATCGGGAGTCATGCCGATCAGGCACGTTCGACGGCCCGGCCATCCACACCTCTCGGAGAAGAGCACGGCACGTCCGCGGCCCCCGGCCCAGCCGACGCGTTCTCTCAAGATTCATTCAACCAGACGCCGGGCCGCCGGCCGCGCCCTCCGAAAATGCCAACCGATCGTAAACGCACTTTTCATGAAACGTTCTCCTTACCGCCCCGATCACCGGACGCATACGGCGTGGATGCCGGCGATCCTCGGCGCGGGAGGGAACGCGGCGGGGTGCGGCGCGCCGGCCGCACCCCGCCGTGGGCCACGGGGGACGCCCGGCGCCCTTACAGGCCGACCACGTGGCAGGTGGCCGTGGCCTTCTTGGCCGGGTCGCTCTCGGAGATGGCGGTCAGGGTGACCTTGGCGAGGCGACTGCCGCCCGGGGCGCGCCGGGCGTCGACGGTCACCCGGGTGTGCTCGCCGGACCCGGCGGTCGCGAGCTCGTTGGGCAGCGACGCCGTCCAGCCGCGGCCTTCGACCGTGGCCGAGAGCCGGTAGACGTCACCGCCGAGGTAGGCGCTCACGTCCTCCGGGTGCTCTCCCTGGGCCGCGCCGGCCCTGCCGGTGTTGAACAGCGGGAAGCGGCAGGTCGACACGCCCTTGCCCGCCGGGACCCCGGCCGCGGGGAGTACCTTCACGCCGCGCCGGTGCGGGCCGGCGCCGTCCAGCGAGCGGACCGCCACCGTGTAGGACAGCACGCCCCGGCGGTCGCGTTCGAGGTCGAGGACGTAGAAGTGGAGCCGGTTGGCCTCGTCCACGTACTCGAACTCCGAACCCGAGCCGGTGCCCGCGTGGAACAGGGCGTCCGACAGCTGCCGGTAGTCGCCGACCGTGATGGGCACGGCGGTGCCGTCCGGCAGCACGTAGTCGGTCATGCCGATGTCCTGCGGGTTGGCGTCGATCACCCACTCGAAGGGCGCCCGGTCCTCGTTCTTGGTCTTGGCCAGCAGCACGCCGGAGTCGGGGGTGAAGGAGTCGGCACCCATCCTGTCGACGACCTCGACCGTGTAGTTCTCGTAGCCGCCGCCGTCGCAGAGCGGGTCGGTCCGCACGTCGCAGGCCGGGCTGCGGTCGCCGTCGCCGAAGGCGATGTTGATCCCGGACAGGCCGTCCGGTCCGGGCTGGACCACCCGGGCGGTCACCCTGGCCACGACGAGCCCCGAGTCGGCCAGCGCCTCGCGGGAGAGCCGCAGCACGTTGCGCTCGTCGACCATCTCAAGCTTGATCTTGTTGCGGAGCATGTGCTGGGCGCCCATGGACCCGCCCGCCGTGGGCGGGATCAGCCAGCGGCTGTGCGGGCCGCCGGGGCCGTTGAAGCTGCCGCGGCTGAGCATCTCCCAGATGCCGGTGTACGCCCGGCGTGGCGGCACCCCGAACGGGTTGTTGTAGTTGTCGCCGATGCCGAGGATGTGGCTGAGCTCGTGGGCGTAGACGCCCTGCCCGGAGCTCTCGGCCTGGGTGGACGACCCTCCCCCGGCGTTGGGCCAGATGGAGGAGGCCGAGGCCCAGGAGGTCCACTCCACGTAGCGGGTCCTGGCCCAGTTGGGCAGGTTCGGGTCCGGCGGGCCGAAGTCGTCGGTCACCGCTTCCTTGGTGGGGAACTTGATCGGCCCGAACTCCTGCCAGGTGGCCGACTCGTCCTGGCCCGCGCTCAGGTAGAAGACGAAGTCGAACCCCGCAGGGACCTGCTCGCCGACGTCGGCGACCCAGGCGGACCTCGCGTCGGTCCTCAGGTTCTTGGTGCAGGTGTCACCGGCCGGACAGGCGGTGCCTCCCTGGAACTCCATGGCGTACTCGTGTGACTTGCCCGGCATCTGGTACGGGCCGAAAGCGGTCAGCTCGACGCCGTAACGGCCGCCGGAGTCCTCCATCCAGTACTCGTGGATGGTGTGGCCCCGGTTGAGCTCGTTCGGGGTGTTGAGGAAGTCCTTGTAGAACCGGGCGACCTGGTCACGGGGGATGTCGTGCGCCTCGGCGCTGGGGTTGCGGAAGACGGTCGAGCCCTTGGGCTGGGTGACCACGAACGGCTGGTTCGGGTAGTCGGCCAGGACGAGCGCGCCACGGAAGGTCCGCTTGGACCCCTTGACGGTGGGGTCGGCCCAGTTGGTGCCGGGCGGCTTCGTGTAGTCGGCCCACGTCATGTGGTCCGGGTTCTTCCAGTTCTGCGGGTCTATGGGGGCGGGGCCGTCGGGTGCGGCGCGCCGCGCCTCCGCGGAGGCGTCCTGCTGCCAGGGCTGGGTCTGCGGCCAGTGTTCCAGGCGCCAGGGGTGCTCGGGGTCCGGGGCGGGGTCGGCCGAGGCGGGGAGGGCGGCGAGGCCGACGGGGATCAGCACCACCGCTGCGAACAAGACTTTCAGTAACCTTTGGGGGCAAGTCACAGTAAACGACGCTATAGATCACTTTTGGGTAGATCAACAGACTTCCGTCAGGAAGTTGATCTGTCACTGACAAGAGATGCATTTGAGATAAGACGGCAAATCCCTTTAATCTCTCTCAAAGGGACGAACCCATAGGAGTGCCTATGTCCACGCGTGCCGGTCGGCTTGTCGGCACGCGCGCCCGGGGGGCGCTCTCCGTCCACGCCGCGCCGCTGGTCCTGCCCGTCGACAGCCCGCCCATCGAGGACGGCGCCGTCGTCGTCCGGGGCGACCGGGTGCTCAGGGTGGGCCCGCGCCGCGCGATCGAGGCGGCCCACGGCCACGTCGTCGCGACCGAGTGGCCGGGCATGATCGTGCCCGGCCTCGTCGACGCGCATCTCCGCCTCGACCACTCCGCCGCCCCGCCGTTCTCCCACGGCGTCACCGCGGTGGGCGGCGTGGCCGACGACCTGGACACCGCGTCCACGCTCGGCCGGACCGGCCTGGGCGGCGTGACCTACCTGGAGACCTGCTGCGAGAGCGAGAGCCGCTGGGAGGAGGAGGGGCGCGACCGGCTGATCACCGCGATCCGCGAGGTCGACCACCCCGGGGTCATCGGCATCGCCGCGCACTCCCCCGACCCCGTCGTCATGGAGGACCTGGCCGTCCTGTCCAGGACGTTCGGGCTCCGGCTCCACACGGAGCCGGGCCGCCACCCCGTCGGGTTCCTGGACGAGGTGGGCGCGCTCGGCCCCGGCTGCCACATCGCCGTCTCCGGCCCGCTCGACGAGGCCGACCGCAAGCTCCTGCGGATCCGCGGCACGGTGATCGCGATCTCGTCGCCGTTCGCCGCCGAGGGGCTTCTGGACGGCGAGAACGTCGTCGCCGTCGGCACCCGCGCGGGCGGCGACCCGCTGGCGGTCGCCCGCGCGCTCGCCCGCGACCCGGGGCTCGACCGGCTCCTGGTCGAGGCCGTGACGCTGGGCGGCGCACGGGCCCTGGGCATGGCCGACGGCCCCGGCCGCCTGGGCACCCTGGGCCCCGGCAGCCGCGCCGACTTCGCCGTCTTCGCCGTGGCGGCCGACGGGCCGACCGCCTACAGCGCCCTGCTCCGCGAGGGCCCGGGACGGTGCGTGGCCACGATCGTCGGCGGCCGTCCCCGATGGCGCCTCGGCGACGCCCAGGGCACCGAGGCCAGACGCCCCGCCTGACGGGCCGTTCGACGGGCCGCGGCAGTGCCCGGCGGGCCCGGAACCGTTCACCCGGCCGCACCCGCCGGCCGCCCACCGGGCCGCACCCGCCGGCACCGGCCGGCCGGGCTCCCGGTCAGGCCGGCGACCGGGGAGGCGACGCAGGCTGGGCGTCCACCAGGTCCAGCAGCTCCCTGAGCTGGTCCTGCTGCCCCGTGGTGAGCACGGAGAACAACTCCTCGGCCACCTGCCGGCGGGCCTCGCGCACCCGCGCGTAACGCTCCAGGCCCTCGGGGGTCACCACCAGCAGGGTGGAACGGCGGTTGGCCGGGTCGACCTCACGGCGGACCAGACCGGCCTCCTCCAGCGCGTCGACCACCGGGGTCACCGAGCGCGGCACGATCCTCAGCCGCTCGGCGAGCTGCACCATCCTGAGCGGCGGATCGGCGTCGACGATCACCCTGAGCGCCCGCGCCTGGCCGGGGCTGAGGCCGAGCGGGCCGAGCCTTTCCGCGTACCCGCGCCGCAGTCGATGGCCGACACCGTGCACCAGTTCGGCCAGTTCCTTCTCCACAGCGCCGAACCTATCCCAGTACCCCGCGGAATGAATGTGAGTTAACCTCTGTTTGAGAGAACATCAGAAAGGAGTTCCATGACGGAACCAACCGGAAGCGCCATACGGCACGAAACACCTCGTATGACCGACGAACCCCGCGCGCCCCTGCGACGCGTCGTCGCCCTGTTCCGCCCCTACCGGGGCCGGCTGGCCGCCGTGGGCGGCCTCATCGCGCTGTCCTCCCTCATCTCGCTGGCCTCGCCCTTCATGCTCCGCGAGGTCCTCGACGACGCCATCCCCAACGGCCGGACCGGCCTGCTGACGCTGCTGGCGCTCGGCATGGTCGCCATCGCCGTCACCACGAGCGTGCTCGACGTCCTCCAGACGATGATCTCCACCGGGGTCGGCCAGCGCGTCATGCACGACCTGCGCACCGCCGTCTACGGCCACCTGCAACGCATGTCCCTGGCGTTCTTCACCCGCACCCGGACCGGCGAGGTGCAGTCGCGCATCGCCGGCGACATCGGCGGCATGCAGCAGGTGGTCACCTCCACCGCGGCGTCGATCGTCTCGAACCTGACGACCGTGGTGGCGACCGTCGTCGCGATGCTGGTGCTCGACTGGCGGCTGACGATCGTGTCGCTGCTGCTGCTCCCCCTCTTCGTCGGGATCAGCCGCAAGGTCGGCCGGGAACGGCGGAGGATCACCTCCGAGCGGCAGCGGAAACTGGCCGCCATGTCGTCGATGGTCCAGGAGTCGCTCTCGATCAGCGGCATCCTGCTGGGCCGGACGATGGGCCGCGGCCCCGAGCTCGCCCGGCGGTTCGCCGCGGCCTCGGACGAGCTGGCCGACCTGGAGGTGCGCTCCAGCATGGCCGGGCGCTGGCGGCAGTCGACCATCCAGATCATCATGGCGGCCATGCCCGCGGTGGTCTACTGGGCCACCGGGCTGACCTCCGTCGTCTCCATCGGCACCGTCGTCGCCTTCACCACGTTGCAGACGGCCCTGTTCCGTCCCACCGTGTCACTGCTGCGGCTCGGCGTCGACGTGCAGAGCTCCCTGGCCCTGTTCGCCAGGATCTTCGAGTACCTGGACCTGCCCGTGGACATCCACCCCGGCACCCGCGCGCTGCCGGAGGTGCGGGGCGAGATCCGCTTCGAGCACGTCCACTTCTCCTACGGCGACGCGCCGACCCTGTCGGACGTCGACCTGACCGTCCCGGCCGGAACGACCCTGGCCGTGGTCGGCGAGACCGGCTCGGGCAAGACCACGCTGAGCTACCTGCTCCCCCGCCTGTACGACGTGACCGGCGGCAGGATCACCATCGACGGCGTGGACGTGCGCGAGCTGACCTTCGAGACCCTGGCCGAGACGGTCGGCGTGGTCTCGCAGGAGACCTACCTGTTCCACGCGTCGATCGCCGAGAACCTGCGCTTCGCCCGGCCCTCCGCCACCGACGAGGAGATCGTCGA
Organism: Streptosporangium fragile; assembly: GCF_039534445.1. NCBI lineage: Bacteria > Bacillati > Actinomycetota > Actinomycetes > Streptosporangiales > Streptosporangiaceae > Streptosporangium > Streptosporangium fragile. The sequence continues at coordinate 73,069 of NZ_BAAAVI010000036.1, forward strand.
GGCCGCCCGGGCCGCCCGGATCCACGACCACATCGCGTCGCTGCCCGACGGGTACGACACCGTGGTCGGCGAGCGCGGCTATCGCTTCTCGGGCGGCGAGAAGCAGCGCCTCGCCATCGCCAGGACGCTGCTGCGCAACCCTCCCGTGCTGGTCCTCGACGAGGCGACCAGCGCCCTCGACACCCACACCGAGCGCGCCGTCCAGGAAGCACTGGACACCCTGGCACGCGGCCGGACCACCATCACGATCGCCCACCGCCTCTCGACGATCCGCGACGCCGACCAGATCGTGGTCCTCGACCGCGGCCGCGTCGCCGAACGCGGCACCCACGACCGGCTCCTCGCGGCCGGCGGCCGCTACGCCGCCCTCGTCAGCCGCGACCGCGCCCTCACCCCCGCCGCCTGATCCGGGCGCGGATCGACCCGGCAGACCGGCGACGCACGGTCCGCCACCCGCGCGGATCGACCCGGCAGACCGGTGACGCGCGGTTCACCCGGATACCGTGGCGGGATGAGCGACACCTACCTCGAACCCGCCGAGTGGCACGCCACCCTGCCCAGCGTGTTCACCTCGGCCTGCCTGCTGATCACCGACACCGAGGACCGGGTCCTGCTGGTGAAGCCCAACTACCGGCCGGGCTGGAACTTCCCCGGCGGGATCATCGAGGCCGGCGAGGCGCCGCACGACTGCGCCGCACGGGAGGCGATGGAGGAACTCGGCGTGCCCGTCGAGGCGGGCGGACTGCTCGTGGTCCACTGGTCGCCCCCGCGCCGGGACCTCCCCCGCTCGATGATCAACTTCATGTTCGACGGTGGCGTCCTGGACGACCCGGCCCGTATCCGGCTGCAGGAGGAAGAACTCGACGACGCGGCGTTCCTTCCCTGGGACACCGCCGTCACCCTCCTGCCGTCGCACATCGCGGCGCGCCTGCCCGCCGCGCGCCGGGCCCGCCAGGAGCGACGCCCCGTCTACCTGCCGTCCGGTCTCCCGGCCGCGGCCGGCTGAGGGCCCCGGCCCGTCGTCACGAACGGTCACGGCATGTGATTCGGGCGACAGATCTCCGGGTGGGCGACCGGCCGGATCATAAATTCCGGCACGAATTCCAGGAAACGCCTTGATCACAAAGCGGAGGCAATGTTCGATATCTGAGGTTCGTTCCTGTCACAGTGGCCGCACCTGCTGTGCCGACCATGGGTGGTGGGGATGGAATTTCACGTTCTCGGCTCGGTGGCCGCCTACGACGGCGGGGTTCCCGTCAAGCTCGGAGGTCTGCGACAACGCGCGGTACTGGCCCGGCTACTGATCTCCCGGGGGACGGTCGTCCCCACCGACATGCTGGTCGAGGATCTGTACGGTGGCGCCCCGCCGCCGAGCGCGGTGGCGACGGTCCAGGCGTACATCTGCAACCTGCGCCGGGCCGTCGAGCCGAGACGCCCCCCGCGCACCCCTCCCCGGCTGCTCATCGGACGGTCACCCGGTTATCTGCTCGCCGCCACCGACGTCGACTCGACCCGGTTCACCGAGCTCATCACCCGAGCGGAGTCCCGGCCCGCCGACAAGGCGTTCGCGGATCTGGACACGGCGTTACGGCTCTGGCGCGGGCTGCCCTACGGTGAGTTCGCCGAGGAGCTGTGGACGTCCTCCGAGGTCAACCGCCTCTGCGAGCTACGTCTCGTCGCCGTCGAACAGCGCGCCCAGGCGCAACTGAGCCTCGGCCGCCCGCACGCCGTGATCTCCGAACTGGAGGCCGAGGCGACCGCGTACCCGCTGCGCGAGCGGCTGTGGCACCTGCTGGCGCTGGCCCTCTACCGCACCGGACGGCAGGCCGACGCGCTGGGCGCGCTGCGCCGGGCCAGAAACCTGTTCGCCGACCAGCTGGGCCTGGACCCCGGCCCCGAACTGCGAACACTGGAGGAGGCCATCCTCCGGCAGGCCGAGTCGCTCATGTTCACACCGCTCGTTCCCGCGGCGCCCGTCTCCATCGCCGCCTCCCACCGGTGGCGGATCCCGTACGGCCGGGAGCAACAGTTCCGGGGGCTGGAGGAATCACTGAGGCGAAGTGGCCTGACCACCGTGGCGGTGGACGGTGAGCCGGGCATCGGCAAGACGTCGTTGCTCGAGGCGTTCCGGGATCACTGCGCGCAGTCCGGCCGTCTGGTGCTCTGGGGTCGATGCCCCGAGGCCGAGGGCGTCCCGCCGCTGTGGCCGTGGCTCCAGGTCCTGCGGGCGCTCACCGCGGTCTGCCCTCCACCGGCCCCCTGGGCCATGGCCGGGCTCCTGAACGACGAGACCCCGGCGGGGACTCCCGATGCGGCGCGGCTCCACCGGCACCAGGCCGTCGTGGACTGGCTGACGGCCGTCGCGCGGACCCGGCCCGTGGTCGTCGTCCTGGACGACCTGCACTGGGCCGACGCCGAATCGCTCAGGCTGCTCAGCGACGTGGTCACGCTCCTCGGAAATACGGAGGGCACCGCCCCCATCACGCTCGTCATCGCGTTCCGCGACGGTGTGGACCGCACTCTCCTCGACGACGTGCTCGGTCACCTCGCCCGTCACGATCTGCTCCGCCTCCGCCTCACCGGCCTCGAATCCGATGCCATACAGGCCATCGCCAAGGACATGGGCGTCGAGCTGGACGAGCGCACCGCCCGCCAGTTGACCGAGCGCACCGGCGGCAACCCCCTGTTCGTCCGGGAGACGGTCCGGATGCTCGCCCAGGGGGGCACGCTGGACGCGATACCGGGCGCGGTCGCGGATCTGGTCCGGCGGCGAGTGGCCGCGCTTGGTCCGCAGGTCGGTGACGCGCTCATGGTCGCCGCGGTGATCGGCAGGACCTTCGACCCCGACCTCGTCGCCCAGGCATGCCGGGCAGAGATGACAGAGGTGTACGAATCGCTGGATCGCGCCACGCGCGCCGGGCTGCTGGTCCCCCGCGCCAGCCCCATGGCCTTCGTCCACGACCTCGTGAGGGAGACCTTCCTGTACGACATCCCCCCGCTGCGCAAGGCGACGATCCACCGGGAGGTGATGACCGCCCTCGCCACCCGCCCGGGGGTCGACGTGAGCGTCATCGCCCACCACGCGGTCGAGGCCGGTCCGGCGGCGTACGGCGAGGCGGCGCACTGGGCCCGCGCCGCGGCCGAGCAGGCGTCCCTCCGTCTGGCCTACGAGGAGGCGGCCCTGTGGTGGGGCCGGGCGGTGGAGGCCCACGGTGCCTGTTCCGGTGACCCGCTCGACCACGTCGAACTCCTGTTGTGCCAGGTTCGCGCGCTGCTGGAGGCCGGGGAAACGGTCGCGGCCAGGCAGGCGCGGGATCAGGCCATACGCGCCGCCGACCGCGTCGCCGAGCGGGGCGGCCCCACGCTGGTCGCCCGCGCGTTGACCGCGCTGGACACCCCGTCGGCCTGGAACCTGCGCAACCCCTACGAGGAGGTGGATCCGGGTCTGGTGCACCGGTTCGAGGTGGCCCTGGACTCCCTGCCCCCGGGCGACAGCGCCGAGCGCGCGCGGCTGCTGGGCAGGCTGGCGCAGGAACTGCACGACGGGACCGACGACCTCCGCTGCGACTCCCTGTCGGCCGAGGCCGTCGAGATGGCCCGGCGGCTGGGTGATCCGCATCTGCTGATGGAGATGCTCAACGCGCGGCAGTTGTCGCGGCCGCAGGCGATCCACACCCACGAACTGCTGGACATCACCACCGAACTGCTCGACCTGGCATTGCGCACGCGGACGTCCGGCTTCGAACTGCTCGCCCAGATGATGCTCGCCCACCACCGGCTGCAGGTGTCCGACGTGGCCGGCGCGGACGCGGCCGCCGCCCGCTGCGACGCCATGCTGGAGCGGATTCCCCTGCCCTGGCCGTACTTCCAGCACACCATGTGGCGCGCCGGCCGGTTGACCCTGGCAGGCCGGTTCGACGACGCCGAGGCGCTGTACGACGAGGCCGAGCAGCAGGCTCGGAAGCTGGGCATGTGGTACGCGGGCGCCGTGGTGACCACCGGTCGCGTCTTCCTGCACTACCAGCGCGGCTCCATGGCGGATGCCGGGCCGCTGATCGACTCGATCGCCGGCATCCACCGCACCATGGACCACGACGCCCGGATCCTGCAGCTGTGCGCGCAGGGACGGACCCGGGACGCCCGGCTCCTGGCCGAGGGCGGCTGGCCCGTCCCGCCGCGCGACTGGGCCTGGTTGACCATGACCTGCCTGCAGGGAGCGGCCCAGGCGGCGCTCGGCGACGTACCGGCCTGCCGGGCGAGCTACGCGGCGCTGCTGCCGCACAGCGGCAAGATCTCGGTGGGCTCCGGGATAGCCTTCGCGGGTCCGGTGGACTGGTTCCTGGCGCTGCTCGCCTCCGCCATCGGTGATCATGACACCGCCGTCTGTCACCTCTCGACGCTGACATGGCAGGTGAGCGAGAACGGGTTCGCGTCGTGGCGGGATCGGGCGATGGCGGCGGCCTGGTTCATGTCCCCGACGTCCCCGGCATGGTGGCGTACGCCCCTCCGGAGGATCGAGCACGTGGACTGAACGACCGCGGGACTGCTCCGGCGACCGGGCCGGGCCCGCCGCCGCGCCGGACGACGGTCCCGGACTTCGCGACAAATTCCGGGATGTGGTTGATCGCCAAGCGAAAACGATGTTCGATATGTGAAGTTCGTTCCTGTCACAGTGGCCCGCACCTGCTGTGCCGACCATGGGTGGTAGGGATGGAATTTCGGGTTCTCGGTTCGGTGGGCGCCTACGACGGTGGAACCCCTGTCGGACTCGGCGGTCCGCGCCAGCGCGCGGTCCTGGCGCGGTTGCTGGCCGCGCACGGAGCGGTCGTCTCCGTCGAAACGCTGATCGAAGACCTGTACGGCGACACCCCGCCGCCGAGCGCGGTGGGCACACTCCAGGCGTACGTGTCCAACCTGCGCCGGGCCATCGAGCCCAGACGGCCTCCGCGCACCCCTCCCCGGCTGCTCATCGGACGGCCACCCGGCTACCTGCTCGCCACCACCGACGTGGACGCGACCCGGTTCGCCGATCTCGTCGCCCGAGCGGAGTCCCGGCCGCCCGAGGAGGCGTTCGCCGACCTGAACGCGGCACTGCGGCTGTGGCACGGGCTCCCCTACGGTGAGTTCGCCGGGGAGCTGTGGGCGTCCTCGGAGGTCAGCCGCCTCTGCGAGCTGCGCCTCGTCGCGATCGAACGGCGCGCCCAGGCGCAGCTGGACCTCGGCCGCCCGCACGCCGTGATCGCCGAACTGGAGGCCGAGTCGGTCACGCACCCGTTACGTGAACGGCTGTGGTGCCTGCTGGCGCTGGCCCTCTACCGCACCGGGCGGCAGGCCGACGCGCTGGCCCTGCTGCGCAGGGCCCGGAACATGTTGGCCGAACAGCTGGGCCTGGACCCCGGCCCCGAGTTGCGGGCGCTGGAGGACGCCATCCTCCGGCAGGAGGAATCGCTCATGCTCGCGCCGCCCGTTCCCGCGTCCCCCGTCCCCGTCACCGCCCCACCCCGGCGGAGCCTCCCGCACGGCCGGGAACGGCAGCTCGAGGAGCTGAGGATGTCGCTGCGGCGAGACGGCCTGACCGCCGTCGCGGTGAGCGGGGAGCCCGGCATCGGCAAGACCTGGCTGCTTGAGACGTTCCGCGAACACTGCGCGGGCTCCGGTCACCTGGTGCTCTGGGACCGCTGCCCCGAAGCCGAGGGTGTCCCGCCGCTGTGGCCGTGGCTCCGGATCCTGCGGGCGCTCACCCGGGTCTGCCCTCCGCCGGATCCCCGGGCCCTGGCCGGGCTCCTGGATGACGAGACACCCGCCGGAACCACCGAGGTGGCGCGGCTCCGCCGCCACCAGGCCATCGCGGACTGGCTGACGGCCGCCGCGCGGATCCAGCCCGTGGTGATCATTCTGGACGACCTGCACTGGGCCGACGCGGCATCGCTCAGGCTGCTCGGTGACGTGGTCACTCTCATCGGAGACTCGGCGGAGGCCACCCGCGTCACGCTGGTCACCGCGTTCCGCGACGGCGTCGACTGCCTATCCCTCGACGACGTGCTGGGCCGTCTCGCCCGTTACGACCTGTCCCACCTCCGCCTCACCGGCCTTGCGCCCGACACCGTACAGATCATCTCCAAGGAGATGGGTGTCGAGATGGACGGGCGCACCGCCCGCCGGGTGACCCGGCGTACCGGCGGCAACCCCCTGTTCGTCCGGGAGACGGTCCGGATGCTCGCGCAGGGAGGCACGCTGAACACGGTGCCGAGTACGGTCGCGGATCTGATCCGGCGCCGGCTGGCCGCGCTCGGCACGCGGGCCGGCGACGCGCTCATGGTCGCCGCGGTGATCGGCAGGGAGTTCGACCCCGACGTCGTCTCCCGGGTGTGCCGAGCGGAGATGTGCGACTCGCTGGACCGCGCCACGCGCGCCGGGCTGCTGGTCCCCCGTGCCAGGTCCATGGCCTTCGCCCACGATCTGGTGAGGGAGACCCTCCTGTACGACATCCCCCCGCTGCGCCGGGCGAAGGTCCACCGGGAGGTGATGGCCGTCCTCGCCACCCGCCCGGGGGTGGACGTGAGCGTCATCGCCCACCACGCGGTCGAGGCCGGTCCGACGGCGTACGACGAGGCGGCCCGCTGGGCCCGCATCGCGGCCGAGCAGGCGTCCCTCCGCCTGGCCTACGAGGAGGCGGCCCTGTGGTGGAGCCGGGCGGTGGAGGCCCACGGTGCCTGCTCCGGTGATCTGGTCGACCACGTCGAACTCCTGTTGCAACAGGTTCGCGCGCTGCTGGAGGCCGGAGACGCGCCCGCGGCCAGGCAGGCGCGGGTTCAGGCCATACGCGCCGCCGACCGCGTCGCCGGGCGGGGCGGTCCCACGCTGGTCGCCCGCGCGCTGGCCGCGCTGGACACCCCGTCCGTCTGGACGCTGCGCAATCCCTATGAGGAGGTGGAGCTGCGCCTGGTGCACCGGTTCGAGGTCGCGCTGGACTCCCTGCCCCCGGGTGACAGCCCCGAGCGCGCGCTGTTGCTGGGCGGGCTGGCGCAGGAGCTGTACGACGGGACCGACAATCCGCGCTGCGACTCCCTGTCGGCCGAGGCCGTCGAGACGGCCCGGCGGCTGGGTGATCCGCATCTGCTGATGCAGACGCTCAGCGCGCGGCAGCTGTCGCTGCCCCAGGCCGTCCACGTCCGGGAGCTTCTGGAGATCGCCACCGAGTTGCTCGACCTGGCGTCGCGCACCCGGTCGCCAGGCTTCGAGCTGCTGGCGCAGATGCTGTTCACCCACCACCGGCTGGAGCTGTCCGACGTGGCGGGCGCGGACGAGGCCGCCGCCCGCTGCGACGTCATGCTGGAGCGGTTCCCCCTGCCCTGGCAGGCCTTCCAGCACACCATGTGGCGCGCCGGCCGGTTGACCCTGGCGGGCCGGTTCGACGAGGCCGAGGACCTGTACGACGAGGCCGAGCAGCGGGCCCGGGGGATCGGCATGTGGTACGCGGGCGCCGTGGTGACCACCGGTCGCATTCTCCTGCACTACCAGCGCGGTTCCATGGCCGACACCGGGCCGCTGATCGACTCGATCGCCGGCATCCACCGCACCATGGACCACGACGCCCGGATCCTGCAGCTGTGCGCGCAGGGGCGCACCGGAGACGCCTGGAAGCTGGTCGAGAACGGCTGGCCGTCCCCGCCGCGCGACTGGTCCTGGTTGACCATGACCTGCCTGCAGGGAGCGGCCCAGGCGGCGCTCGGCGACGTACCGGCCTGCCAGGTGAGTTATTCGGCTCTACTGCCGCACAGCGGCAGGATCTCGGTGGGCTCCGCGATAGCCCCCATAGGTCCGGTGGACTGGTTCCTGGCGCTGCTCGCCTCCGCCCTCGGCGATCACGGCGCCGCCACCCGGCACCTCGTGGCGCTGGTGCGCCAGGCGAGCCGGGCCGGACTTCCGGCCTGGCGGGAACGGGCGATGACCGCGGCCGGGTTCATATCCCCGACATGGTGGAGCACCCCCCTGCGGGAGCCGCAGCACACGTACTGAACGGCCACGGCCCCGCATCGCTCTCCCCACCGGCCAGGCGACCACCCTAAGAACAGGGTTATCAACTAAATAACCAAAAAAGGGATTTTATGGGGACATTAATGGCCCAGTATGAAACGGCGCTGGAGGCGGACCGGCGCCGGCTCATCGACGACCCGGCGGTGGCACAGGTGCTCCTGCCCACCTGCGACGAGCGACCCTTCGCCCGGTGGATGCTGCGCCACAACGCCTACAGCACCCACATGACGCACGAGGCCGAGCGCTGGGTCTCCGGTGCGGGCGAGCGGTACGGCACGCCCGCACCGGACGAGCCAGACAAGGCGGATGAGCCGGGCAGGGCGCTCAGGGCACCTTCCCGGAAGAAGCCCGGATACGACCGGATGATCGCCAACGCCCGCGCCGTGGCGGCCTGGTGGTCCGAGCGTTTCGGTGAAACCCTCGACATCGACGCCCTGCTGACCACGGCGCCACCGGCCAGCGTGGAGTTCTACGCCAGGCTCCGTGAGAATGTGATCTCCGGCCCCGCGCCGTCCGCCCAGCTGGCGATCTGGTACGAGATCGAGCGGCTCTCGGTCACGGTCGGCCCCGCCCTGCTCGCGAACTGCCGGCGGGTCTTCGGGACGAACGCGGCCTGCTACGACTTCCTGGCCGAACGCGTCAGACTCGGCGCCGACTGCACGGCCCTCAAGCGGCGACAACTCGACGCCGCCCTGACGAGGTCCCCGTCCGCGCTGGACACGATGATCAAGACGGGGAAGACCGCTCTCGCGGCCTACGCCTCGCTCATGACCGAGTGCTGGGAGCTGGCCCAGGCGGACCTGCGGACCGGCGAGGCCGGCACGTGAGACCTCCGGGCACGGAGATCACCGCTCGCGGAGGCGTCGAGGGCGGCTGAGGCGGGCGGCGGTCGGTACGGCGACGGCGGACGGATCCGTGACCGGTGACCGGCTCTCTCCCGGCTCGGCGCCGTCGCCGTGCCAGTGGCCGACCAGGTCGGCGTACAGGGGCGAGCGGGCCAGCAGCTCCCGGTGCGTCCCGGTGAGCGCGCTCGTGCCGTCCATCAGCAGGACACGCTGAGCCCTGAGCGCGGAGCTGATGCGGTGCGCGATCACGATGAGGGTGCCCTCGCGGGCGGCGAACGCCGTCTCGGCCCGGTGCTCGGCGACCGGGTCGAGATGGCAGGTGGCCTCGTCCAGGACGACGACACGCGCGGGCGAGGCGTAGACCCGGGCCAGAGCGATGAGCTGCCTCTCTCCGGCCGAGAGCGCGGAGGGCTCCCCGATCACGGCGTCGAGCCCGCCGAGCCGCTCGACGAGCGGGCGGGCGCCCACGGCGTGCGCGGCGTCGAGCAACCGGACGTCGCCGGCGTCGGGGCAGAGGTAGGCGAGGTTCTCCCTCACCGTGCCGGCGAACACGTACGCTTCCTGCGGCACCAGCGCCATCGTCCGCCGCAGATGATGTCTCGACACCGCGTGGAGCGGGAGATCACCCAGCCATACCCCGCCATCTGTGGGACGCCGGAGGCCGGCCAGCAGCATGGACAGGGTGGATTTGCCGATGCCGCTGGGGCCGATCACGGCCAGGTGCTCGCCTTCGCCGACGGTGAGATCCAGATCATGAACGACCGGGGTGGCCTGCGGCGCGTAGGCGAAGCCCAGGCCCCGGACGCGCAACCGGTGACCGGCCGGGACGGCGACCGGGTGGGTCACGGGGGCGGCACCGGCCGGAAGCGGGCGGGCGGTCACGGCAGGCGGCCCGGGTGCGGGCGCGGACGGCGGGGTGATCGTCTCCGCGAGCCTGCGCAGGGTGACGGCGAGGGCGACGCCCCAGCCTCCGGTGACGCCGACGAGCGCGCGCAGGGCCGGATCGAGACCGGTGACCAGGTAGGTCGCCACCCCGACGACCTCCCCGGCGCTCAGGTGGCCGTCGCGCACCAGCGACGGGGCGGCGACCAGCAGGCCGACCAGGGGAAAGTGCGCACCGAGCAGGACGACCAGCCGCCGCCCGGCACCGGCCCAGGCCAGCGCCCGCATGGCCGCCGCCTGGGCCGCCACCGCGGCCCGCACCGTGGCGTGGGCCTGCCGGTCCGCCCCGCAGGCGGCGATGTCGCGCAGTCCCGCCAGGACCGGGGCGGTCCGGGAGGTCAGCGTCTCCTCGGCGAGGATGAGCGCGCGCTGACGCACCACGAGCACGCGCAGCAGCCGGACGAACACCAGCACCGCCACCGTCAGGGGCACCGCGGCCAGGGCCGCCGCCACCGGCGACAGCGCCAGCAGCCCGGACAGCGCGGCGATCAGGGAAACGCCCAGGGCGCGGGTGCTGCGCAGCAGCGCCGACACCAGGTTGCGCACGGTCTCCACCTGCGCGGTGAGGCGGGTGACGGCGGCGGTGTCGGGCGGTTCGGAGTCGTCGGCGGCGCGGGTGACGACGGCGGTGACGACGGCCGTCACCAGATCGTCGCGGAGCGGCTCGACCACCGCGGCCAGGTGGGGGAACATCGCCCGCGTGGCCACAGCCTGAACGAACATGCTGAGACCCAGCAGGCCGAGCCAGGCGAGACCGACGCCGGGCCGCCCGGTGAGGAAACCCCGGTCCAGGGCCGTGGCGACGAGCAGCCCGGACAGCAGCCCGGGCAGCCCTTCGACCAGGGACCAGACGGCGGCCACGGCCAGGGCCCTGCGGCGGGGACGCAGCAGTCCCAGCAGCAGGCGCCCCCCGTCCCCGGCCGGGGAGCGGTCGCGTGCGCGCGACAACTCCGCCATGACGGCGCAGGAGAGCCCGGCCCCCGGTCCAGGCCGCGGGCGGGTCAGGAACCGGCGGGGCATGGCTCCTCCTCGGAGGATGTCCGGGCGGAGGACCCGGTCTCGGCGGCGAACAGGGCCCGGTAGTCCGGATCGCGCCAGAGCTCCCGATGGGTGCCGCGGGCGCGGATCCGCCCACCGTCGAGCCAGACCACCAGATCGGCGCGGGCGGCGGTGGCCGCGCGGTGGGCGACGAGCAACCGGGTGCGCCCGCGCATGCCCTCCGTCAGGGCGAGCGTCACCCGGGCCTCGGTGGCGGTGTCGAGACTGGAGGTGGCGTCGTCCAGCACGGTCAGCCTGGCCCGCCGCACCAGGGCGCGCGCCAGGCCCAGCCGCTGGATCTCACCGCCCGACAGCGGAGCGGCGCCAGGCGGGGTGCCGTACCCCTCGGGCAGGCGTCGTACGACGTCGTCGACGTGCGCGGCGCGCGCGGCCTCCCGCACGGCGGCGTGCCCGGTGCCGGGAAGACCGTAGGCGATGGCCGCGGCCAGGTCGTCGCCCAGCAGCACCGGACGTTCGAAGGCGTAGGCGACGGCGCCGCGCAGCGCACGGGGGTCGAGCTCCCGCAGGGGCAGGCCGTCGAGCAGCACCTGACCGCGGTCGGGGTCGATCAGGCGTCCGGCCAGCAACGCCAGCGTGCTCTTGCCCACGCCCGAGCGGCCGACGACGGCGGCCAGCACACCGGCGGGGATCTCCAGGTCGACGTCGTCCAGCAGCGGGGCGTCGTCTCCCGCCACGGTGACGCCGCGGAACGACAGCGCGCCGGGGCCGTCGGGCAGCGGGCGGGTACCCGGGGCCGGGGCGGGCAGGGCGAGCACGTCCCCGACACGCCGGGCCGCGGAGCGGGCGTGCGCGACGTCCAGAAGCATGTCGATCTGCTCGAAGAAGGCCAGCGCCAGCGCGGTGTAACCGGCCACGGCCACGAGCTGTCCGGGCTCCAGGCGGCCGTCCGCCACCCCGAGCCCGGCCACGGCGAGCACGCCCACCTCGACGAGGGGCAGCAGCAGGGTGATCTGCCACACGCTGCGGGCCTGCGCCCGCCACAGGGCGTGCCCGGCGGCGGAGAGCTCCGGCAGCGGGGCGAGCACCCGGGCGATCTCCCGGTCGGTGGTGCCCGAGGCCCGCACGGTGCGGATCCCGGCCAGGGTGTCGGTCAGGCGCGCGGCCAGACGGCCCTGGGCGTCCTGGTAGCGGTCGTACAGATCCGACACCCGGCTGACGAACAGACGTACGACGACGGCCGCGACGGGCACTCCGGCCAGGAACGCCGCCCCTGCCCGCCAGTCGATGACGAACAGCGCGGCGAGACCCCCGACGGAGGTGAGGATGCCGGTCATGGCGTGCAGCAGCGCCAACGGTATGTGCCCCACCGTGGCGGTGTTGCTCACCAGGCGGTTGGCCAGCTCTCCGGCCGGCAGCCGACGGGCCCGGGCGACGTCCAGCGAGAGCAGCCGGGCGATGAACCGCAGGCGCAGGCTCTCGGTGGCGGAGGCGGTGGAAGTCGCACCGGCCACCGCCGAGACGACCTCGGCCGCCGCGGCCAGGACCAGGACGAGGACCAGGGCCGCGACCGTGCCGTACGCGTGCTCGCCCGCCAGTACCGCGTCCAGGACGGCGGCCAGAGCCGCCGGTAGCGCCAGCGCGGTGGTGGCCGCGATGACCGTGCCCGCGGCCGTCACGGCCAGCGGCGCCCACACACCGCGCACCACGGAGCGGAGAAGACGGTCACCGTGTTCGTGTCTCGCTGGTTCGCCCGGCGGGTCCGCCGCGGGATCCGACATCGTTTCCTTCCGGAGGAGTGGACAGGTGCCACGGCGGCCGACGACCGCCCGGGGGAACCCGCCTACGGAGCGGGAAGCCTCACCGCGGAGGGCGCCCCCGGCGGTTCCGCACGGCCCCGGCCCGGGAAAGCCCGGCCGGGACGCCGCCGAACGGGTCGTGGTCGGCGCCGGGGAAGCGGGGAAGAGCACGGCGCCCCTTCCGGCGATGACCGGCCGGCCGGGGTGGAAGGCGGGGTGTGCCCTCCCCG
>NZ_BAAAVI010000037.1:0-1462 GCF_039534445.1 Streptosporangium fragile
ATCGCCAACCGCGGGGAGATCGCCGTCCGTGTCGCCCGTGCCTGCAAGGACGCCGGGCTGGCCAGCGTCGCCGTCTACGCCGACCAGGACCTGGACGCCCTGCACGTCCGGATCGCCGACGAGGCGTACGCGCTCGGCGGCCAGACCCCGGCCGAGACCTACCTGGCGATCGAGAAGATCCTCGACATCGCCCGCCGCGCCGGCGCCGACGCGGTGCACCCCGGCTACGGGTTCCTCGCCGAGAACGCCGCCTTCGCCCAGGCCGTCATCGACGCGGGCCTGACCTGGATCGGCCCGCCCCCGGCCGCGATCACCGCCCTGGGCGACAAGGTCCGGGCCCGCCACATCGCCCAGCAGGTCGGCGCGCCCCTGGTGGCCGGCACCGCCGACCCGGTCACCGGCGCCGAGCAGGTGGTGGCCTTCGCCACCGAGCACGGCCTGCCCATCGCGATCAAGGCCGCCTACGGCGGCGGCGGGCGCGGCCTGAAGGTGGCCCGCACCCTGGCGGAGATCCCCGAACTGTACGACTCCGCGGTCCGCGAGGCCGTCACCGCCTTCGGCCGCGGCGAGTGCTTCGTCGAGCGCTACCTGGACCGGCCCCGGCACGTGGAGACCCAGTGCCTGGCCGACGCGCACGGCACCGTGGTGGTCGTCGGCACCCGCGACTGCTCGCTGCAGCGCCGCCACCAGAAACTCGTCGAAGAGGCCCCGGCCCCGTTCCTGACCGCCGCCCAGCGCGACCTGCTGTACGCCGGCTCCAAGGCCATTCTGCGCGCGGCCGGGTATGTCGGCGCGGGCACGTGCGAGTTCCTCATCGGCCAGGACGGCACCGTGTCGTTTCTGGAGGTCAACACCCGCCTGCAGGTCGAGCACCCGGTCAGCGAGGAGGTCACCGGCATCGACCTGGTGCGCGAGATGTTCCGCATCGCCGCCGGGGAGCCGCTGGGCTATGACGACCCGCCGGTGCGCGGGCACGCCATCGAGTTCCGGATCAACGCCGAGGACGCCGGGCGCGGTTTCTTGCCCGCGCCGGGCACGCTCACCCGCTGGCACCCCCCGGCCGGGCCGGGCATCCGGGTGGACGGCGGCTATGACCAGGGCGAGACCGTGCCGGGCGCGTTCGACTCCCTGGTGGCCAAGCTGATCGTGACCGGCGCCACCCGCGCCCAGGCCCTGGAGCGGTCTCGTCGGGCGCTGGCCGAGTTCGTCATCGACGGCATGCCGACCGTGCTGCCGTTCCACCGGGCGGTGGTGGACGATCCGGCGTTCCGCGGCGACGGGGCCTCCTTCGCGGTGCACACCCGGTGGATCGAGACCGAGTTCGCCACCCCGATCGCCCCCTACGCCGGGCCGCCCGGGTCGGCCGCCGAGACCGGCGAGCGCGAGCGGATCACCGTCGAGGTGGGCGGCAAACGCCTGGAGGTCGCGCTGCCCGCCGGGTTCGGCAGCCCGGCCGGGGGCA
>NZ_BAAAVI010000037.1:1558-84399 GCF_039534445.1 Streptosporangium fragile
GGGCGGCAAACGCCTGGAGGTCGCGCTGCCCGCCGGGTTCGGCAGCCCGGCCGGGGGCACGGGCCGTACCGCGTCGAAGGCCCCGCGCCGCGCCGGCGGCGGGGCGGCGAAGAAGGTCGCGAGCGGTGACGCGCTGGTCAGCCCGATGCAGGGGACGATCGTCAAGGTCGTCGCCGCCGACGGCGACACCGTCGCGGCGGGTGACACGATCGTCGTGCTGGAGGCGATGAAGATGGAGCAGCCGCTGGCCGCGCACAAGGCGGGCACCGTCACCGGGCTGGCCGCCCAGGTCGGTCAGACCGTCACCCCCGGGGCCGCGATCTGCGAGATCAAGGACGCCTGAGCGGAGGCGGAGACCGGCACGGCGGTCTTCTCCCGCCGGGAGTTCCAAGGCCGTCGCGACAGATCTCAGGCCGATCTCGACTCGGACGGCCACCGGAGCACGTGCGCCTTCGGCCCCGCGACGTTCCCGGTGAAGGTCCTGACCACCGTCACCTGCGCGAAGTTCTCCTGCGCGCCGGGCGGCACCTCGGCCGGGCGCGTTCCCCGCGCGGCCCGCCCCGTGCCGGGGAGCGAGGGATCCGTTCGCGGGGTGGGGGCCGGTGATCTCGCACGAGGCGCGGGCCGAGGATTGACCGGTGCCTGAGTGGATAGGTCCGAAGAGAGGGAACTCTGCCGTCCACTCATTCGTCCTCAGGACGAAGGAGGCTTTCTGCCGTGATCACCACAAAAACCGCGCCAGGTCGCCTCGGCGCCGCGATATTCGCAGTGCTCGCGGGGCTGCTGGCCATCTTCATGATCGTCCCGGCGGCCCACGCCGCGGCGCCCGACCCCGACACGCTCGTCGCGGAGCTGAAGGACGGCGACCACTTCTACGCCGATCCCGCGGCGGATGTTCCTGCCAACGCCGCCGACGCCATGCGCGGCGCGGCTGAGCAGACCTCCTCCGTCTACGTGGCGCTGCTGCCCGACGGCTCCATCACCAGCCAGTCGCAGGCCGGGACCCTGCTGAGGTCCGCCCTCAGGGGGGTGGGCGGCAAGGCCACCGTCCTGATCATGGACGGCAAGACCCCGTACGGCGCCTCCAACATCAGGGGCGTCGACGTCGACGAGCTGCTCAACCGCGCGAGGACCAGCGACAGCCCGACCGACAACGTGGTCAACTTCATCAGGCTGGCCGACGACGCCGCGGTCGGCGCGGGCACCGGCCGCTCCGGTTCGTCCTCCGGCGGCTCCGGGCTGGGCGTGCTGGTCGGCATCCTGGTGCTGGCCCTGGTCGGCGGCGGCGGCCTCTTCCTCTACTCGCGCAAGAAGAACAAGGAGCGCGCGGCCCGCGAGGCCGCCGAGCTGGCCGCGGTCAAGCAGACCGTGGACGAGGACGTCACCAAGTTCGGCGAGGAGATCACCGACCTCGACACCGACGTCAAGCTGCTCGGCGACAGCGGCGACCACAACCAGGACTGGCAGCGCGCCCTCGACTCCTACGACCGGGCCAAGACGGAGCTGGTGGCGGTCAAGCGCCCCGACGACCTCCGCGGCGTGACCACCGCGCTGGAGGAGGGCCGCTACGCGCTCGCCTGCGTGAAGGCCCGGGTCAACCACCAGCCGCTCCCCGAGCGGCGCTCCCCGTGCTTCTTCAACCCGCAGCACGGCCCGTCGGTCCGTGACGTGCGCTGGGCCCCGCCCGGCGGCGTGCCCCGCGACGTGCCCGCCTGCGCGGCCGACGCGGAGGCGGTCGAGCGCGGCTTCGAGCCGCAGACCCGCGAGGTCATGGTCGACGGCCACCGCCGGCCGTACTACGACGCGGGCCCGGCCTACCAGCCCTACGCCTACGGCTACTACGGCGGCTTCGGCGACGTGATGACCGGCATGCTCGTCGGCACCATGCTCGGCGGCATGATGAGCGGCGGCTGGGGCATGGGCGGCTACGGCTACGAGCAGGGCTTCGCCGACGGTGGGGGCGGCACCGACTTCGGCGGGGGCGGCGGCGACTTCGGCGGCGGAGGCTGGGGCGACTTCGGCGGCGGAGGCGACTTCGGCGGGGGTGACTTCGGCGGCGGCGACTGGTAGCCGCTCCTGAGGAACCGCACGAGGGCGCGTCTCCCTTCTCGGGAGGCGCGCCCTTCTTCTCGCGGGAGACACCGGGCAGGCCGCGGCCGGGCCTGCCATACGTGTGGCGGGCCTGTCCGTGCGCGCAGCGGGCCGGCCGTACGGAAGCGGGCTAGCCGGGCCGGCGGGCCGGCCGTATGAGAGCCGCGCGGGCAGCGGGCCTGCGCCGTCCGCGGGTCAGGGAAGACGGAGCAGCACCATGACCTCGCGCGCGACCGGGTGGAGATCGCCGCCTGGGCCTACCGCAACCGCGTCGCGGGCTGACCGCCCGGCGCGGGCTCCCTCCCGCGGACGGGCCCGGTCAGGTGCTGTCACGCGCCGTGAGACGGGGTTCCAGGAGGGTTCCGCCGGGGACGGTGCGGCCCTCCAGCTTCTCCATGAGCAGCCGCACCGCCTGGCGGCCGACCTCCTCGGCCGGGATCAGCACCGAGGTCAGCGCCGGACTGGAGCGTTCCGCGATGTCGTCGGGGCAGATCGCCACCACCGCGACGTCGTCCGGCACCCTCCTGCCGAGCTGGCGCAGCGCCCCCAGCACGTGGTTGACCGCGGCCTCGTTGTGCACGACCAGCCCGGACAGGCCGGGCCTGGCGTCGAGGAGCCCGGCGACCGCGGCGAACACCTGGTCGAAGCTCTCCTCGCAGGGCAGCGCCACGCCGGTCAGGCCGTGCTCGGCCACGGCCTCGGTGAAGCCCTCCCGGGTCCGGCGGGCGAAGCCGGTGCCGCGCTCGTAGACCACCGAGGGGGCGCCGAGCAGCGCGACCTCCCGGTGCCCACGTCCGGCCAGGTGCTCCACGCAGAGCGCGCCGGCCCGCGCGAAGTCGAGGTCGACGCAGGTCAGCCCGGCCGGGTCGGCGGGGAAGCCGATCAGCACGCTCGGCTCGGCGAGCTCGCGCAGCAGCGGGACCCGGCTGTCGTGGAGCTCGACGTCCATCAGCACCAGCCCGTCCACCAGGGCGCTCGCCGCCGCCCTGCGGAGCCCGTCGGCCCCCTCGTCGGCGGTCAGCAGCAGCACGTCGTGGTCGTACTGCCGCGCCGCGGTGACCACCGAGGTGGCGAACTGCATCAGCACCGGGACGTGCATGCCCGCCCGCAGCGGGAGCACCAGCGCGATGACGTTGGCCCGCCTGCTGGCCAGCGCCCTGGCCCCGGCGTTGGGGTGGTAGCCCAGGATCCGCACGCTGTCGAGCACCCGGCGCCGGGTGTCGGCCGAGATCGTGCGCTTCCCGCTGAGCACGTACGACACCGTGCTCACCGCGACCCCCGCGTGCCTGGCGACCTCGCTGATCGTCACCGCCCGGCCGCTCACGCGATCACCTCGCCCCGCGGCCCCCGGCGTGCCGCGCGCCCGCGGCGCCCGCCCGCGCCGTCCATCCGCTCCTCCTCGCCCGCCGGTCCGGAGCGCGCCGCGCGTCCGAGGCGCACCGTACACCCGGAATACACCGTATGCCCGGAACGCACCGCACGCCCGGAGCGGGCCACGCACCCGAGACGCGCAACAAACCCAAGGTGGGCCGCGCACCCGGAACGCGCCGCGCGTCGGCGGGCGCGGTCAGCGCGCTCGTTCACGCGGTCTCGTCGAAGCTGATGGCGGCCACGGTGATCCCCGCGTTCTCGAACACCACATAAAGATCGTGTACTCCCCGGAGGTCCGCAAGTCCGGCGCGGATCTCGGTGAGGTCGTAGCGGCCGCCCCGGGGCACCGGCAGGTCGCCGACGACCGGCCCGTAGAGGGGGTCGTCCAGGCGCAGCGTGATCACGCCGCCCTCGGCGCTGGTCGCGGTGACGGCGCAGGAGGCGGCCCCGGACCCCAGGTCGAGCGAGCGGAACAGGATCCACGCCCCCTCCGCGGTGGAGCGGACGGCGTCGCCCGCGACCCTGGAGGCGTCCGCGAACGCCACCGAGTCGTACTCGTCGTGGTCGGCCGCGGCGATCGGACCGGCGAAGGCCGCCCGCGGCGGGATCTCCTCGCCGTCGACGTGGAAGGGCGCGCACAGCCGGATGTCGCGGGAGGAACGGCCGATCATGATCTTGTGGGGCGCGTCCTCGACGACGAACCGGTTCCTGGTGACGTCCCAGAAGGCCAGCTCGCGGATGTCGAGGCTCCAGGTGATCCGGGTGCTCTCGCCCGGGGCGAGCCGCACCTTGACGAAGCCCCGCAGGCGGCGCAGCGCCTGCTTGACCCGGGAGCGGCGCTGGCGGGTGTAGATCTGCACGACCTCCACCCCGGCCCGGGGCCCGGTGTTGGTGACGGTGGCCGAGGCGGTCAGGCGGCCGTCCGCCACCGACACGGCCAGGTCGGCGTAGTCGAAGGTGGTGTAGCTCAGGCCGTGACCGAAGGGGTAGAGCGGGGTCCCCCGGTAGTACTGGTAGGTCGCGTCGGTGGCGATGATGTCGTAGTCGAGCAGGTCGGGCAGCTCGCACGCCGAGCGGTACCAGGTCTGGGTGAGCCGTCCCTCCGGGTCCGCGTCGCCGAACAGCACCTCGGCCAGCGCGTGACCGTACTCCTGGCCCCCGTGCGAGGACCACAGCACCGCGGGGAGGTCCTCGTCGGCCCAGGTCACCGGGTAGCCACTGCTGATCACCATGACGGTCCTGGGGTTGGCCGCGCGCACGGCCCGCACCACGGCCTCCTGCGCGGCGGGCAGCGCCAGGTCGAGGCGGTCCTCGGTCTCCCTGCCGTTGACCAGCGGGTGGTCGCCGACGACCACCACGGCCACGTCGGCGGTCGCGGCGAGCGCGGCGGCGGACTCGGCGCCGTCGGCGACCCGCTCCATGGTGAGCCAGGTCGCGGCGTCGGCGTCGTCGACCAGGCGGAACGCGCCGCCGTCCAGCGCGAGGTAGCGGCCGGTGGAGATGTGCCGCAGCGCCAGCGTCCCGCGGGGCCGGTCCTCCATCCGGAAGGTCTGGCGCACCTCCCAGCCGTTGGGGCCGGGCTGGTCGTTGACCAGCACCCCCTCGTCGTCGACCGAGAGGTGACGGCCGGTCGCCACGGCGCGCAGGGCGTAGGCGCCGCCACCCCAGTCGAACAGGTCGAACAGGTCGGGCTCGGTGCCGACGCCGAGCGGTCCGCCGCCGAGGTCGGCGATGACGTACCCGCCGTCCACCGACAGCGTGATCCGGTCCACGGCCTCGCAGAACACGGTCTCGCACCGCTCGGCGAGCCCGGCGCGGGCGGTGACGGCGTACGGGAGGGTGCCCGAGTACCAGTCCTCCATCAGCGTGTCGCCGAGCTGGCCGATGACCGCGATCCGCCGCACCGAGGGGGCCAGCGGGAGGATGCCGTCGTTGCGCAGCAGCACGATCGAGCGACGGGCGGCCTCGCGGGCCAGCTCCTGGTGCTCGGGGCAGTTGACGACCGCCTCGGTGATGTCGTCGTAGGGGGTCGCGGGGTCGAACTCGCCCAGCCGGAAGCGGATGGACAGCGCGTGCCGGACGGCGGCGTCGATGTCCGCCTCGGTGAGCAGGCCGCGTTCCAGCGCCTCGTGGATGTGGCCGAGGGTGGCCTCGGACCGGTCGTCGTCCTGGGTGAAGCTGTCGAGCCCGGCCCGGATCGCGTGGGCGTACGCCTCGGGGAGGTCGTCGTGGTAGGCCTGCAGGCCGGTGAGGTTGCCGGGGGCGTAGGCGTCGCTGACCACCAGCACGTCGTCGGGCGCCCACCGCCGCAGCACCTCGCCGATCAACGGGCTCAGGTGCGCCGGGCGGCCGTTGACCAGGTTGTACGAGGGCATCACGGCCACCGCGGCGCCCTGCTCCAGGGCGGGGCGGTAGGCGGGGAGCTCGTACTCGTGCAGCACCCGGGGCGGCAGGTTGCTGGAGGTGACGCAGCGGTCGGTCTCGTTGTTGTAGCCGAGGAAGTGCTTGAGCGTGGGTGCCGTCTTCAGCACATTGGGAGCGCTCCCACGAAGGCCGGAGGCGTACGCCGCCGCCATGACACCGGTCAGCCACGGGTCCTCGGAGTAGCCCTCCTCGTTCCGCCCCCAGCGGGGGTCGCGCAGGGGGTTGACCACCGGAGCCCAGACGTTGCGCCCGGCCCCGGCGGGGTCCTTGTGGTGGAAGGCGAGGACCTCGTCGCTCGTGGCCTCCCCCACCCGCCTGACGAGTTCCGGATCCCAGGTGCTGGCCAGCCCGATCGCCTGCGGGAACACCGTCGCGGGACCGAGCCAGGCCAGGCCGTGCAGCGCCTCGGTGCCGGTGCGGAACGGGTCGAGCCCGAGCCGCTCGACCGGCGCCTGGTACTGGTGCAGCAGCCCGACCTTCTCCCGGAGCGTCATCCTGCCCTGCAGGTCGGCGATCCGCCGGTCGAGGGGGAGTTCGGGGTCGCGGAACGGTTCGTTCATGGGGGGACCATCCCTTTGAGAGCGTCGAAGCGCTTCGACATGCGGCCATGGAAACGCGCTTCTGTCGAAGCGCTTCGATAATCGGTCCGGGAAGACTCCGAACGTCACCGCGCGTTCCGGCGTTCGTTACGCGCGTGTTTCGAACGGAGCTTCCCTGAAGGGTGCACCCATGTGAGGCTCAGGTCAAGAGATCCGCGGCAAACGGCCCGAATCGACCGAGTCGAGCACCCTGGCCGCGCCACCCAGCGCCGCCGCGTCGTAGCCGAGTGTGGAGGCCACGACCCGGCAGCCCCCCGCGTCCGGCGCGATCGTGCGCCCCCGCACCTCGGCCTCCACCGCGGGCAGCAGCCACGGCGCCAGCGGCACGTAGTAGCCGCCCAGGATGACGACCTCGGGGTTGAGCAGGTTGGCCGCCAGCGCCACGCCCTTGCCCAGGCCGCGGCCCACGCTCTCCAGGACGGCGAGCGTGCGGGGGTCGCCGGCGCGGGCCAGGCGCGCCACCTCGTCCAGTTCGGACTCGACCTCGGCGGGAGAGAGCTCGGCGTGTTCCAGCACCGCGCCGATCCCGGCGACGGCCTCCAGGCAGCCCCGGCGCCCGCAGCGGCACTCGGCACCGAGCGGGTCGAGCTGGATGTGGCCGATCTCGCCGCCGAACCCCTGCCCGCCCCGGCGCAGCCGCCCGTCGAGGATGACCCCGGCTCCCACCCCGATCTCCCCGGTGAGGTAGACCAGGTTAGCCGTGCCGGCCTGCGGGCCGAAGCGGTGCTCGGCCAGGGCGGCGAGGTTGGCGTCGTTGTCGACCTGGACGGGGAAGCCCGGGTCCCGCAGCGCCTTGGCGAGGTCACCGCACAGGTCGGCGTCACGCCAGCCCAGGTTGGGGGCGATGCGCACGGTGCCGTCGATGCCGACCAGGCCCGGCACGCCCACGGTCACCCCGAGGACCTGCCGTTCCTCCTTGGCCATGCGGTTGGTCACCCGGCGGACGAGCGCGGCCACCGCGGCCACGGCCTGACCGGGAGCGCTGGTCGCACCGGGGAAGGACCTGCGCCAGGAGAGCAGCCGCCGCCCCGACAGGTCCACCGCGACGGCGGTGACGTAGTCGACGTTGATCTCGACGCCGATCGCCGCGTACGGCGAACCGTCGAGCACGAGCATCGTGGCGGGACGGCCGACGCGGTTCTCGGTCAGCCCCGTCTCCCTGACCAGGCGACGGTCGATGAGATCGGCGACCAGGCTGGAGACGGTCGCCTTGTTGAGACCGGTGGACGCCGCGATGTCGGCCCGCGAGCACGGAGCGTGCTCGCGCACGAACCTCAGCACGACGGCGAGGTTGGTGGCCCGCACGTCGGCGAAGTCCGCGGGCTGCGGGTCGGTCGTGGATGTGATCAAGGTGAGTCCCGCTCTCCCTCGGCCGGGCTGGCCCCATCATGCCCCATCGTTCACCAATCTGTGACCGCCTACCGGCGTTCCGCGATCGACGGCGCCTTGTGGCGACGGTCACCCTCGACTAATTTGTTTGGTCGAAAGACGAACTAATTCTACCTCGGAGGGGTCCTCCACCGACACCCCCGATCCACTCCGAAAACCGACATCCTGGTCCGTCCCCGGACAACCGACACCCCCGACAGATCTCGAACGAACGAAGGGAGCGCGCCGTGAACGATCTCCCCCCAGGCGCGACGACCAGCCGCCGTGGCTTCCTCGGCCTGGTAGGACTCAGTGCGGTCGTCGCCGCCGGCGGCGGACTGCTCAGCGCGTGTTCCGCGCCGAGCGGCCCCCGGCCCGGCAGCGGAGGGGCCACGGCCGCCGCCGCGGACAAGCTGACGTCCCTCACCCCGACCTACACCCCCTTCGCGGGGGTCAAGCCCGACCTGCCGGGCACGGTCTCCACCCTTCCGGGAGTCCCCGACATCAGCGGCGGCTTCACCTCCTACCCGGCCAGCCCCGCCCCCGCGCTCACCCAGAAGGCGGGCAAGGGCGGCACCTACAAGGCGATGACCCCGCTGTGGGGCCCGCCGCCGCCCGGCCTGGCGGAGAACTCCTACTTCCAGGCCGTCAACGCCGGCATCGGGGCGACCGTGGAGTTCCAGATCACCGACGGCAACGTCTACGGCGACAAGGCGATCGCCCGGCTCGCCGCCGGGGACGTGCCGGACATCATGGTCATCCCGAGCTGGGAGATCGACAAGATGGCGGACTTCAACACCGCCGTCGACAAGGCCTTCGAGGACCTCACCCCCTACCTGCAGGGCGACAAGGTCAAGCCGTACGCCCTGCTGGCCAACCTGCCGACCGCCGCCTGGCAGTGGTCGGTCTGGAACGGCAAGCTGATGGCGGTGCCGTACCCCACCGAGCCGTACCCGTACGGGCTGCTCTACCGCAAGGACCTCTTCGACAAGAACGGCTGGAACACCAACCCCAAGACCGCCGACGAGCTCTACCGGCTCGGCAAGGAGATCACCGACGCCAAGGCCAAGCGCTGGGCGTTCGGCAGCATCCACGAGATGATGTGGCCGACCTTCCGCATCCCGCAGGAGTGGCGGTACGAGGGCGGCAAGCTCGTCCACAAGTACGAGACGCCCGAGTTCGAGTCGATGCTCGCGTTCATGCAGAAGGTCTTCAAGGACGAGCTGGTCCACCCCAACGTCGTCAGCAGCAAGGGCGCCAACGAGAAGGACCTGATCGGGGCCGGGCAGATCCTCGTCTACCGGGACGGGCTCGGCGGCTGGAAGGAACTGCTCCAGCAGCACCGGGGCAAGAACCCCGACTTCAACCTCGGCGTCTTCCCGGTCTTCGCCCACGACGGCGGCACGCCGATGATGTACCACAACACCGCGGCGGGCATCTTCACCTTCGTCAGGAAGGGGCTGCCGAAGGAGAAGGTGGAGGAGATCCTCTCCATCCTCAACTGGTGCGCGGCGCCGTTCGGGACCAAGGAGTACGAGCTGTCGAACTTCGGCGTGGAGGGCAAGCACTTCACCCGCGGTGACAAGGGCATCCCCGAGCTGACCGACCTCGGCCGCAAGGAGGTCGCCTACACCTACGGCTTCCTCAGCGGGCGCCCCCTCTACGTCGACTGGCCCTACCCCGACGCGGTCAAGCTCAACTTGGAGTGGCAGAACGCCACCTTCCCGTACATCGAGAAGGGCCCGTTCGACGGGATCAGGATCCAGCGGCCGGCCAAGTACTCCGGGCTGCAGATCCCCACCGAGGACAAGTTCACCGACATCATGCGCGGCCGGCGCCCCGTCAGCGACGCCAAGCAGATCGTCAGCGAGTGGCGGCGGGACGGCGGCGACGAGGCCCGCGAGTTCTACCTGAAGGTCCTGCAGGAAAACGGCCGTGCTTAGGGACCACGTGAAGACCGGACCGGCGGGTGACCTGACCTCACCCGCCGGCACCGGCATCTCCCAGGATGTCGCCAACGGGGCCCGGAGGACAAGCCGGTCGGGGCGCCGGCCGTTCGGGGCCCGGCTCCGGCGCGACTGGCAGCTGCTGCTCATGGCGCTGCCCGCGATCGGCCTGCTGGTCGTGTTCCACTACGTCCCGCTGCTCGGCAACGTCATCGCCTTCCAGGACTACTCCCCCTACGTGGGCATCGCGGACAGCCCGTGGGTCGGCCTCGACAACTTCCACTGGCTGCTGTTCGACGAGAGCTTCTGGGACGCCACGCTCAACACCCTGACGATCACGGCCTTCCAGCTCGTCTTCTACTTCCCCGTGCCGATCCTGCTGGCCATCCTCCTGGACAGCGTGGTGCGGCCCCGGCTGCGGCTGTTCATCCAGGGCATCGTCTACATGCCCCACTTCTTCTCGTGGGTGCTGGTCGTCACGCTGTTCCAGCAGATGTTCGGCGGGGCCGGCCTGCTCTCGCAGACGCTGCGGGACCACGGCTACCAGGGCGTCGACCTCATGACCAACCCGGACACGTTCCTCATGCTGGTCACGGCGGAGACGATCTGGAAGGACGCCGGCTGGGGCACGATCATCTTCCTGGCGGCGCTGGCCGCCATCAACCAGAACCTCTACGAGGCGGCGGCGGTGGACGGCGCCTCGCGCTGGCGGCGGCTGTGGCACATCACCCTGCCCGGCCTGCGCCCGGTCGTCATCCTGCTGCTGATCCTGCGCCTCGGCGAGGCGCTGAACGTCGGCTTCGAGCAGTTCTTCCTCCAGCGTGACGCGGTCGGCCGGGACGCCGCCGAGGTGCTGGACACCTTCGTGTACTGGCGCACGCTGCTGACCGGCGAGTGGAGCTACGGCGCCGCGGCGGGCCTGGTCAAGGGCCTGGTCGGGTTGATCCTCATCCTGATAGCCAACAAGGTCGCCCACCGATTCGGCGAGCAGGGAATCTACAAACGATCATGACGACTCTTCCTCCCTGGGCCGAGCGGCCGAGCCGCGCCGGCGCGTTCCTCAAGGGCCTCGTCCTCACGCTCATCGTGGCGTCCGTGCTGTTCCCGATCTACATGGTCGTGCTGACCAGCCTGTCCACGCAGGAGACGGTGTCGCAGGCGGGCGGCCTGGTCACGGTGCCGGGCGAGCTGTCCTTCGCCGCGTACGAGGAGCTGTTCGCGGGCGGCGTGGTGACCAGATCGGTCCTGGTCAGCCTCGGGGTGACCGTCGTGGGCACGGCGATCAGCCTGGGCGTCACCGTGCTGGCCGCCTACGGACTGTCGCGGCCCGGCTCGCTGCTGCACCGGCCGCTGCTGTTCCTGGTGCTGCTGACGTTCCTGTTCGGGCCCGGCCTGATCCCGAACTACCTGCTGGTCAGCTCGCTGGGACTGATCGACACCTACTGGTCGCTGATCCTGCCGGGCGCGGTCACCGCGTTCAACCTCGTCGTCATGCGGGCGTTCTTCATGAACATCCCGGACGAGGTGACCGACAGCGCGCGGATCGACGGCGCGAGCGAGTTCCGCATCCTGCGCAGGATCGTGCTGCCCATGTCGAAGGGCGTCACGGCCGTCATCGGCCTGTTCTACGCGGTCGGCTACTGGAACTCGTTCTTCAACGCCGTGCTCTACCTGAACGACAACGCCAAGTGGCCGCTGCAGGTCGTGCTCCGGCAGTACGTGCTCCAGGGCCAGTCGCTGATCGTGGGTCAGACCGGCAGCAGCACGATCGCCGGCCAGGCCCCGCCGCCGAGCCTGGCGATCCAGATGGCCATCGTCGTCATCGCGCTGCTGCCGGTGCTGTTCGTCTACCCGTTCGTCCAGCGGCACTTCACCAAGGGAGTGATCATCGGCGCCATCAAGGGGTGAGCGCGCGGAGCCCGGGAAGGCCCCGGGCGCGGCCGGACGGCGACGGCGCGTACGACGGCGGCGACGAGCGGGGGCACCCGGCCTTCCTCTCACCGGCTCGCCGCCGTCACCCCCGGTCCGCCTCCCGGGCGGCGCGCTCCCTGGCCAGTTCGGCCCTCAGGTCGGCGATCTCCTGCTGCAGTTCGAAGATGCGGCGGACCGCGGTGAGGCTCATCCCCTCCCCGATGAGCGAGATGGCGTTCTGGAGATGGCCGATCTCGTGGCGGGTGTAGCGGCGCTGGCCACCGGGGGAACGGGCGGGGCGGACCACGTCGTACTCGTCGAGGCGGCGCAGGAAGGCCTGCTCAACGTTGAGCATGTCGGCAACCTGGCCGACCGAGTAGAGCGGCGCGTGCTCGTCGTCGAAGGGCAGCCGGACCATCAGCGTTCCTTTCCCGAATCGCGACAGGGTGGAAACCGGGGTCCCCGGTTTCCACCCTGTCGTGGTTCGACGTGCGGGCCCTGAGGATCAGGCCTTGATCGACTTCTGCTCGGACACGTGCTCGGCCCGCTGGATCTCCACCTTGCGGGGCCTGGCCCTCTCGATCACGGGGATGCGCACGGCCAGGACCCCGTTGGAGTAGGCCGCGTCGATCTTCTCGCTGTCGAGGTGCTCGGAGAGGTAGACCCGGCGGGTGAAGGTGCCCATCGGGCGCTCCCGGACGAACAGGCGGTCGTCCTGCCCGTACTCCTCCTCACGGCTCGCGCTCACCGAGAGGACGCCGCGGTCGACGGTCACCTCGATGGAGTCGGGGTCGATGCCGGGGAGGTCGAACTTCAGGAGAACGTCATCCTTGCGGCGGACGCCGTCCAGCGGCATGGCCCCGCGCGCGTCGCCCTCGCCCCATCCGAGAGCCTGGCGTGCGAGCCGGTCGAACTGACGGTCGAACTCCTGCACGAACGGGTCGATCGACGTCAGCAGCATCGGTAACCACCTCCATTGAACCGGCAGGTTCCTCAAGCCTGCCTTCTCGAAAAGTTCCTACTTCAGTTATAGGTTCTCGGGACACAGCATTGCAAGTTCCATCAGAAAAAAATTTCATATCTCCTTGTAAAAGATCACCAGGTTCTGTGCGGCGCCGTCCCCGGAAACGGCTCGGACGGACTGGCGGACTCAACAGCCGCCGGCCGGCGCCCCGGGCTGCGGCACGAGAGCGGCGAGGCGCGCGGCCTCCGCCTCGTTCCCCAGCTCCCGGTACTGCCGGCACGCCTCCGCCAGGGTCCGGTGGGCGGCCGTGAGGTCACCGCTCCTCGCGTAGGTCTCGCCGAGCGCCCCGAGGGTGCGCGCCCTGCCGTAGGCGTTCTGCAGCCGCTCCCACAGCTCCGCGGCGGCGCGCAGCCGGCCGACGCCCTGCTCGTGGCGCCCCTCCGCGCTCTCCAGCAGGCCGAGCCCGTGGAGGGCGACCGCCCGGCCGAAGTCGTAGTGGCAGGCGGAACTGGCGGCCAGGCCGCGCTCCAGCGTCTGACGGGCGTCGGGGTGACCGTGGTCGGCGTAGAGCTGCCCGAGATGGGCGAGCGTCTGCGCCTCCAGCAGGGGGTCGGCGGAGGACCGGGCCTTCGCGACGGCCCGGCGGAGCTGCTCGGCGCCCTCGGCGAACCGGCCGCTCCGCTTGCAGATCACGCCCAGCAGGGTCCGCACGACGCACTCGTCGCGCGGGCTGGCCAGTTTCTCGGCGATCACCATGGCCTGACGGGCGTGACCGAGCGCCTCGTCGTGACGCCCCCGTTCGTTGTCGATGATGCCGAACTGCTGCAGCACGTGGAGCTCGCCGAGCGGGTAGCCGCACGACCGGGCGATCCGGAGGCTCTCCCGGAGCCGGGAGAGAGCCCGCTCGTAGTCCCCGCGCAACCGGTGCGCGTCACCGCAGAGGTACAGCGCGTCCGCCTCCCCGCGCCGCTCGCCGAGCTCACGGAAGATCCGCAGGGACGTGCCGGCCGACTCGATCTTGTCGTCGAGATCGGCATCGGACTTGCCGGAGTGGAGGTCGGCGAGGTTGCGCAACATGGTCGCCTCCCCCAGGCGGTCCCCGGCCGCCCGGCAGGCGGCCAGCGCCAGCCGGTGCGTGCGCGTGCCCTCGGGCGCGTCGCGCAGCTCGTAGAACGTCTGGGCGGCGGCCGCCAGCCCCCACGCGTATCCCGCCGCCCCCATGGCGGCCGACTGCCGCACCGAGGCGGCGATCGCCTGCCGTTCCGCCTCGAACCAGGCGAACGGGTCGCTCACCGCGCTCTCGGCCGCGTGGGGACGCCACCGGGCCACGGCGGGGGGCAACGCGGCCACGGTGCGCGCGGGAAGCCGCGTGTCGGCCTCCTCGGCGAGCGAGAGCCACCCGCCGAACGCGCGGGACAGGGCCGCCCGCCGGGCGTGCGCGTCGTCCTCCGTCTCCGCGCGGTCGCGGGCGAAGATCCGGATCAGCTCGTGCAGGCGGAAACGCGCCCGTCCCGCGGGGCCGGGGCCGATCTCGTCGACGAGGCGCGCGTCCACCAGGGAGAGCAGCCAGGCCTCCGCGACCCGCTCGGGCGCGCCGGTCAGCGCCGCCGCGGTCCAGGCGGGGAAGTCGGGGGCGTCGAGCAGACCGAGCAGCCGGAACAGCCGGCGCTGCGGCTGCTCCAGGCCCGCGTAGGAGGTGCCGATGGCGGCCCGTACATCGAGGTCACCGGCCCTGAGATGGTCGAGCCTCGACGCCTCGTCACGCAGATCCGCGGCGACGGCGGACAGCCGCCACCCCGGCCGCGCCGCCGCGCGTGCCCCGGCGATCCGCACGGCCAGCGGCAACCGGCCGCACAGCTCGACGATCTCCAGGGCCGCGCCGGGCTCCCCCTCGACCCGTTCGGCCGTCACGATCCCGGCGAACAGGTCGAGGGCCGCGCCGGGCTCCAGGACGTCGAGATCGACGAAGTGGGCGGATTCCAGGCCCAGCAGCCGCTTGCGGCTCGTCACCAGCACCGCGCAGCCGGCCGACCCCGGCTGGATCGCCCGGACCTGCGCCTCGGCGTCGGCGTTGTCGGCGAGCACCAGCACCCGCCGGTCCGCGAGCAGGCTGCGGTAGAGCTGGACCCGCTCAGTGAGGGGCTCGGGAACCGCGGGGCCGGGCACGCCGAGGGCGCGCAGGAACTGCCCCAGCACCGCGGCGGGTGTGGTGTGGCCGGTGAAGTCGG
The DNA here is from genome assembly GCF_039534445.1 of Streptosporangium fragile. NCBI lineage: Bacteria > Bacillati > Actinomycetota > Actinomycetes > Streptosporangiales > Streptosporangiaceae > Streptosporangium > Streptosporangium fragile. The sequence continues at coordinate 16,461 of NZ_BAAAVI010000037.1, forward strand.
CGCACAGCTGGCCGTCGGGGTAGCTCTCCCTGAGCCGGTGCGCCAGGTGGACCGCCAGGGTGGTCTTCCCCACCCCCGCGCGGCCGGAGATCGCGACGGTCCTGAGCGCCCGGCGCTCGTCCGCGGCCAGCACCGCCGTCCAGTGCCCGATCTCCTTCTCCCGGCCGGTGAAGTCGGGCAGGCAGGGCGGTGTCTGGGCCGGGGCGCGCACCGGGGGCGCCGGACGGCGCTCCTCCAGGAGGATCTCCTGGTGCACCCGGCGCAGCTCGGGTCCGGGGTCGACACCGAGGTCCTCCCGCAGCCTCCGCCGGTGGTCGGCGAAGAACCTGAGCGCCTCCGGACGCCTCCCCGCCAGGTGCAGCGCCCGCACGAGCAGGACGGCGAAGCCCTCGCGGAACGGGTGCTCCGCCACGAGGCTCACGAGCTCCTTGACGAGATCTCCCGGCCGCCCCTCTGCGAGGTCGCCCTCCATCCGCCATTCGAGCGCCGCCAGCCTGCGCTCGTCGAGCACGTCCGCGTAGGTGGCCACCGACGGCGTCACGGGCACGTCCGCCAGCACCGGCCCGCGCCACAGCGAGAGCGCCCGCCTCACCAGGAGGGAGGCCCCGGCCGCATCGCCGCGTGCGCGCAGGCGGGCTCCCTCATCGCAGAGATCCTCGAAACAGGTCGCGTCGACGGCGTCACGCCCGACGTTCAGCCGGTAGCCCCCGTTGCGGTACTGGACGACGCCGGCGTCGCGGTCGCCCAGCAGCCGCCGCAACGACAGAACGTAGCCGCGGACGAGGGTCCGGCACGAGGCGGGAGGCTCCTCCCCCCACAGCTCGTGAACCAGATGGTCCGCCGGCACGTTCTGCCCGGCCCGTACGAGCAGGGCGGCCAGCACGCCGCGGACCTTGCGCCCGCCGGGCGACACCCAGCGGTCGCCGTCCCACACCTCCAGAGGCCCGAGGCAGCGGAACCTCATCGATGCCAACCGATCTCCATCCGGACGCAGTCCTGAACAGAATCTCTACGCCATTTCTACGGCACTTCTACGGCCGAGGCCAATGATTCTCACGACAACCGAAAGACGGATCGGCGTTCACAGAAAGGAAGAGCGATGGCGCGAAGAATCGGTTCGCTGGCCGACCGGCTCCTGAGTCTGCTGGTCCCCTCCGGGCACGCGGACGCCATGTCCTGCTGGTACGAGCAGTGCGGGGCCCGGCACTCGATGTACTGCTGCTACTACCCCGAGGACGGCGCGATCATCTGCGGCAGTTGCCTCTACCGGCCGTAACCCGGATTCCCGTACCGCCGGCCGGGGCGCCCCGGCCGGCGGGACACCACCTGAGAGGACCGAATACCGTGCCCTATCTGACTGCGGCCGTCATCGTACTGGGCGTGCTCTGCGGGCTGAATCTCATGTTGACGCTCGCCGTGATCCGAAGGCTGAAAGAACACACCCGGAAATTGGCTGAATTATCCGGGGGCGGGGGCGGGCGCCTCCCCGCGGTCGGATCGGCGGTCGGGCACTTCGACGCGCTGACGGTCGACGGCGAGGCGGTCTCGCGTCACGCGCTCGAACCGGGCACCGTCGTCGGATTCTTCTCACCCGGCTGCGAGCCGTGCCGGAAAAGCCTGCCGGAATTCACGGAGTACGCCCGAGCGCTGCCCGGCGGCAGGAACCGGGTGCTGGCGGTGGTCACCGGTACCGACGACTCGGGTGACATGACGGGCGCGCTGGCCCGGGTCGCCCGGGTGGTCGCGGAGGGCCACGGGGGCCCGGTGACCACCGCCTTCGGAGTCGGCGCCTTCCCCACGTTCTGCCTGCTGGACGACGGGCACACCGTCGCGGCCGCGGGATTCGAGCTCTCGGCGCTGCCGGACCCGATCGTGGCATGACGGCGCGGGAGGGAGGCGGGCGATCCCGCCTCGGGGAGACGGGCGCGGCGCTGGGCCTGGCGTGGCGGGCCGCGCCGCGGCCGCTGCTGGGCTACACGGCCCTCACCGCGACGGCGGCCGCCCTTCCCGTCGCGACCGCCTGGTCGACCAAGGTCGTGCTGGACGGGCTGACGGGCGAGAGCGCGCGGGTCGTGCCCGCGTCGGTCGCCCTGGCCTGCCTCGCGGCGCTGGCGCTCGCGCTGCCGCACGCGTGCCGGTACCTCCGGGCGGAGCTGGGCCGCGCGGTCACGCTCCACGCGCAGGACCGGCTGTACACGGCGGTGAACGGCTTCGCCGGGCTGGGGAGGTTCGAGGACCCCGCCTTCCTGGACCGGCTGCGCCTGGCGGAGCAGGCCGCCCGGCACACGCCGGGCCAGGTCGTGGAGGGCGCGCTCGGCGTCGCCCAGAGCGCGGTCACGGTGCTGGGCTTCGTCGTCTCGCTCGCGGTGATCAGCCCGGTCGTCACCGCGGCCGTGCTGGGGGCCGCCGTCCCCACGCTGATCGCGGAGATCTCCCTCAGCCACCGCCGCGCCCGGGTGATGTGGAAGGTCAGCCCCATCGAACGCAGGGAGATCTTCTACGGCCGGCTCCTCGGCGACGTGCAGGCGGCCAAGGAGATCCGGCTCTTCGGGCTCGGCGACTTCCTCCGCGGGCGGATGAGGGCCGAGCGCGTGCGCGCGAACGAGGAGCACCGGCGCCTGGACCGCCGGGAGCTGGCCACGCAGTCGGCGCTGAGCCTGGTGAGCGCGGGCGCGGCGGGGGCCGGGCTGGTCCTGGCGATCCGCGCGGCGCTGGACGGCGCGGGCACGGCGGGGGACGTCTCCATGTTCGTGGTGGCGGTGGCCGCCGTGCAGGCGGCGCTGGGCTCGCTCGCGGAGCAGGCGGCCCGCACCCACCAGGAGTTGCTGATGTTCGGCCACTACCTGGACGTCGGCCGGATGGGGCCCGACCTGCCGCCGCCCGCGCGCCCCCGGCGGCTTCCCCGGGGCGGCGACATCGAGCTGCGGGACGTCTGGTTCCGCTACGGCGAGGACCATCCGTGGATCCTGCGCGGGGTGGACCTGACCATCCCCCACGGGACGTCCGTGGCCCTGGTCGGCCTGAACGGGGCGGGGAAGAGCACGCTGGTGAAACTCCTGTGCCGCTTCTACGAGCCGACGTCCGGCTCGATCCGCTGGGGCGGGGTCGATCTGCGGGACGTGCCCGTCGAGGACCTCAGGCGGCGGATGGGGGCGGTCTTCCAGGACTACATGTCCTACGACTTCACCGCCGCGGAGAACATCGGGCTCGGGGACCTGCCGGCGCTCGGGGACCGGGACCGCGTCGTGGCCGCCGCCCGGCGGGCGGGCGTCGACGACGTCTTGCGGCGGCTGCCTCGCGGCTACGACACCATGCTGAGCCGGACCTTCTTCCTGGAGGCGGACGGGGGCGACGGGGACGGTCCCGCCCCGGGGGTGGTCCTGTCCGGCGGCCAGTGGCAGCGTCTGGCGCTCGCCCGGGCGCTTCTCCGGGACGACTGCGAGGTGATGATCCTCGACGAGCCGAGCGCCGGGCTGGACGCCCGGGCCGAACACGAGATCCACCGCCGGCTGCGGCTGCTCCGGGCGGGCAGGACGAGCCTCCTCATCTCCCACCGGCTCGGCGCGGTCCGCGACGCGGATCTGATCGTGGTGCTGGAGGACGGGCGCGTCGCCGAGCAGGGCGGCCACGACGAGCTGTGCCGGGCGGGCGGCCCGTACGCGAAGCTGTTCCGCCTCCAGGCCGAGGGCTACCGGGACGAGGTCCCCGTCGCCGGGAGGGAGCCGTGACCGGTCCGGTTCTCGTGGCGGGCGCGCTCGCGCTGACGGGCCTGGCGAGCCTCGCGACCCTGGCGATCGGGTTCCGGATGCGGCGGTGCTTCCTCGTCGTGACGGTGCGCGGCGTGAGCATGGAGCCCACCTACCGGGAGGGCGAACGGGTCCTGGTCCGCCGGGCGTCTCTGGCCGCGGTCCGCCCGGGCCAGGTCGTCGTGGTGGCGGATCCGGTGCCGCCCGGACGGTGGATCATCAAACGCGCGGCCGCCGTACCCGGCGACCCGGTGCCCGAGGAGGTGGCGGCGGCCGTGCGGGCCGCTCCTGGCGCGCGGGTCCCGGCGGGCCATCTGGTGCTGCTGGGGGACAACCCCGCCGCCAGCGCCGACTCCCGGAGGTTCGGCTACGTCTCCGGGGGACGGCTGCTCGGAGTGGTCTCCCGCCGTCTGAACGCTTAGGAGCGTGCCGTGGACTACGTCGTCATCGGCTGCAGGGCGCTGGTCGGGATCGTGTTCCTGGTCTCGGCCGCGACCAAGATCCGCCCGCTCGCGTCCGGCGAGTTCGCGGCGTCCGTGCGGCGGCTGACCGGGCTCCGGGGCGCCCGGGCGCGGCCCGTCGCGCTGGGCGTCGTCCTGCTGGAGGGCGCGGTCCCGGTGCTGCTCGTCGTCCGCGGCCTGGCCGTGCCGGGGTTCGTGCTGGCGGGGGCTCTCCTGGCGGCGTTCAGCACGGCGATCCTCGTCGCGCTCCGCCGCGGCGTACGCGCGCCGTGCCGCTGCTTCGGCGCGGCGGAGATCCCGCTCGGCCCCCGTCATCTCGTGCGCAACGCGCTGCTGGGGGTCGCCGCCGCCGCCAGCGCGGCGGCCCTGCTGGTCATCGGCGCCGACGACATCGCCGGCCTCTTCCGGGAAGAGCCCTGGGACCGCTGAAGATGTAGAGCCTGACCTCGCTGCGAACAGTGGCGGTCGGAAGTCTTGCCGAAGCGGAAGGCCGGACCACGTCACTCTTGATCCGACTGGTGCGGCGCAGTGAGGGACGTCGAGCTCGATGGTGACCGTCCGTGCTCTCCGGCGACATCGTTACGGCAGGCGGGTGTGTTCGGTTCGGCTGGCAGCGATGCGCTGGGTCGCGAGCGCGCGGGCCTGCTCGTCGTCGTGGCCGGTGAGCCGGGACAGGATCGACGCGAGCGGTCTGATCTGCCCGTGCCCGCCCCAGTGGCCCTCGGGAATCTCGGTGGGGAACACCCAGATCCGGCCGGGATCGCGTGGCCAGGCACCGTTCTCGGCGTCCAGGATCGCCTCGGTGACGTCGGCGACGACGCCCGCGCGTGCCTGCCCGTCGAGCTGTCCCTCGGGTACGGAGGGGACGACCTTGTAGCGCGGCGCGTCCACCGGCGCTCCTCCGACGTAGACGGCGGCCGGTCGGTGGAGGAACACCCAGGAGACGGACCTGGTCACCGGATCGGCGGGGTCGAATCCCTCGTGGCGGATCAGGATCTCGGTGATCCGGTTCATCAGCGCCGCCTCAGCCTCTTGGTGGAGCGCGCCGTCGGGGATGTACACGTCGAGCATTGGCATGGTCCGTCCTCCTGACTTTATTTCCTAAACTCAGGGCGATGAACCTACGGAGGCTGAGTGGAGATTGTCAACTCAGGCGGGTACGATCGAGCGGTGCAGACGCAGCGCATCGACCCGGTGAACTGTTCGGTGGCGCGCGCCCTGGCGGTGGTGGGTGAACGCTGGTCGCTGCTGATCGTGCGTGAGGCGCTGGACGGCGCGCGCCGCTTCGGGGAGTTCCGGGCCCGCCTCGGTATCGCGAGCAACCTCCTGGCCGCCCGGCTCGACACCCTCGTGGCGGCAGGAGTGATGCGACGCGTCCCCTACCAAGAACCCGGTGACCGGCAGCGCTTCGAGTACCGGCTCACCGACCAAGGGCTCGATCTGCGGCCCACGCTGGTCGCGTTGCTGGAATGGGGCGACAAATACCTCGCCGACCCGCAGGGGCCGTCGGTCATCGTCCGGCACCGACCCGCCGATGACCGGACCGCCTGCGGGGAGCCGGTCAGGGTCACCCTCGAATGCGCCGCGGGACACACCCATCTGCCACCGGAAGCGATCTACCGTGCGCCCGGCCCGGGTGCCCGCTTCCTGGACCGCGCCTGATGACGAAAACCCGGTAGGACCGATGGAGGAACCGGACGGCGCCGAGGTGACCAGAGGGCGGCCATCGGCCGGACCGCCGGGGTGACCAAAGGGTGGCCGCACGGCCCACGCCCCGCGGGGGCGGGGCACGGGCCGTACGAGCCGGAGAAGGGCCGCCGGGAAGAGCCCGGCGGGCGGCGGCCGGGTGGGCCGGGGGTCAGCGGGTGAAGGACACGTCTTTCGCCCGCAGGTCGCCCCTGAAAACCAGGTAGACGTCATGCTCGCCGCGTACGCCCGAGACCGGCGCGGTGGCCGTGGCCCACCGGTAGACCCCGCCGGTGGCGGCCACCGGGACGGTCCCGGCGAGCCTGCCCGTCGGCGAGCCGAGACGGACCTCGACGGACGAGGCGGCGGTGGCCGCGACCCCGATCGTCACACCGGTGACGCCGGCGCCGAAGTCGACGTCCTCGAAGGCGATCCACTCGCCCGCGGTCGCGCCGACCGCGTCGCCGCTCGCCTTGGTCTCGTCCACCAGCTCGACGCCCGCGTAGTCGTCGAAGTCGGCGGCGCGGGTGACCCGGGTGAGGTCGCGGTCGGGGATGCGCTCGCCGGCCACCCGGACGGTCGCGCGCTGCCGGATCCGGTCCGAGGCCGAGCCGACCAGGATGTCGTGGGTGGACGGCTCCACCGTGAAGCGGTTGCGGGTCACGTCCCACAGGGCCAGGTCGGCGGTCTTCAGCGGGAAGGTGACGACCTTCGACTCACCGGGGATGAGGCGCACCCGCTGGAAGCCGCGCAACTGCCTGACCGGCTGCGCCACCCGGGAGCTGTGCTGGTGGGTGTAGAGCTGGACGACCTCGTCGCCGGCCCGGGAGCCGGTGTTGGTGACCTTGACGCTCACCTCGTACCCGTCGCCCCGGGCGACCGCCCTGAGGTTCCGGTAGGCGAAGGTGGTGTAGCTCAGGCCGTGGCCGAACGCGTAGAGCGGCTTCTCCCTGGAGTACAGGTAGGTCGCGCCGGTCTTGATGATGTCGTAGTCGAGGATGTCGGGCAGGGTGGTTCCGGCCCGGGGCCAGGTCTGGGTGAGGCGGCCGGCCGGGTTGGCGTCGCCGTACAGGATGTCGGCGAGGGCGTGGCCCGTCTCGGCCCCGGCGTGGGTGGTCCACAGGATCGCCGGGACCTTCTCCTGGAGCCGGTCGACGGTGGTCGGGTAGCTGTTCTCCAGCACCACCACGGTGTTCGGGTTGGCCGCGTGGACGGCCTCCACCAGCGCCTGCTGGCCCTCGGCCAGGCTGAGGGAGGTGCGGTCGTGGTCCTCGCGCCCGTTGATGAACGGCATGCTGCCGACGACGACCACCGCCACGTCGGCGCTCTTCGCCGCCGCGACGGCCTCGTCGATCCCGCTGCGCACGACCTCCTTCTCGAAGCGGGTGGCGTCCCCGGCCGTGGTCAGGCCGAGCGTGCCGTCGGCCGCGGCTTTGACGTACTTGCCGGGGCCGAACCAGTCGTAGGCGGTCTCGTAGCCGGCGTAGCGCAGCAGCGTGGTGCCGTCGGCCTGCGCCTCCAGTTTGAACTGCTCCTGCACGAACCAGCCGGTGGGCTGGTCCTGGTTGTTGACGAGCGTGGACCAGTTGGCGCGGCTGACGTACTTGCCGTTGGCGACGCTGCGCAGGGTGACGATCCCCTCGCCCCAGTCGAAGACGTCGAACTGCTCGGTCGCGCCGGCGGTGGTCGCGGAGAGTTTCAGGTCGGCGCCCGCCCCGGTGCCCGCGGTGAGGTACCTGCCGCCGGACTTCAGGGCGATCCGGTCGACGCCCTCGGTGTCGACGGTGGCGGCCGCCCGCTCCCTGATGCCGTCGAGCGGGGTGACCTTGTAGGGCAGCCTGCCGGAGTACCAGTCGGTGTAGAGGGTCCTGGCCAGCGGCCCCACGACGGCGACCTTCTTCGCCGGGCTGAGCGGCAGGGTCGCGCCCGCGTTCTTCAGCAGCACCGCCGCCTCGGTGGCGGTCCGCCGGGCCAGCTTCCGGTGCTCGGGGCTGTCGACCACGTCCTTGGTGATCTTCCCGTACGGCCCGCCGTCCGGGTCGAACTCGCCCAGCCGGAACCGGAGGCTCAGGATGTTGCGGACGGCCCCGTCGATGTCGGCCGTGGTCAGCAGCCCCCGCGAGAGCGCCTGGTTGACCGCGGCGACCGTGGGGGCGCCGTCGGTGTTGTCGACGGTGAAGCTCTCGACCCCCGCCTTGATCATCGCGGCGCTCGCCTCGGCCTGGGTGGCGAAGTAGGCCTGCGAGCCGGTGAGGTTGTTGGGCCCGCCGGCGTCGGAGACGTTGAACAGGGGCCGGTCCGTCCAGGTCCGGACGGTGGAGTTGAGATCGGTGACCGTGGCGGGCCGACCGTTGACCAGGTTGTACGCCGTCATGACGCCGGTGGCCGCACCGGCCGAGAGCGCGGTCTTGAACGCCGGGATGTCGTACTCGTTCAGGACGCGCGGGCGCAGGCTGGAGGAGGTCGTGTCGCGACGGACCTCGTTGTTGTTGGCCAGGAAGTGCTTGAGCACCGGGGCTGCCCTCAGGTGGTCCGGGTCGTCGCCCTGGATCCCCGAGCCGTAGGCGGTGGAGATGGCCCCGGTGAGCAGCGGGTCCTCGGAGTAGCCTTCCTCGTTGCGGCCCCAGCGGGGGTCGCGGAGCAGGTTGACCACCGGCGCCCACAGCTGCAGGCCCCACACCCGGGGGTTCTCGGCGTGGTAGCCCCGGGCCTCGGTGCCGACGGCGGCGCCGACCTTCTTCACCAGCTCCGGGTTCCAGGTGCCGGCCAGGCCGACCGCCTGCGGGAACACCGTGCCCTGCGCGGTGACGACGTTGCCGCCGTTGTCGATGTCGGTGGACCAGGCGACGCCGTGCAGCGCCTCGGTGCCGGTCTTGAACGGCCCGATGCCCAGCCGGTCCACCGCCGGCTGGTACTGGTGGAGCCAGGAGATCTTCTCGGCCAGGGTGAGCCGGCCGAGGAGGTCGTCGATCCGCTGCTGCAGCGGGAGCGTGGGGTCGCGGAAGGGGTACGCGTCGGCCGCCTGGGCGGGGGCGGCGGTCAGGGCCGCCGCGAGGGCTAACGCGGCCGCCACCGCCGACGGCTTGGACAGGGACATCTCGCCTCCAGGTCAGGGGGAGTCGAAGCACTGCTGTTGCCGGGACGCCGTGCGCCCCCGAGCGGCGCACGGCGTCCCGGGCTCACGCGGGCCCCGCGCACGCAGATCGCGCAACCCGCGCGACCGCGCACACGGGTCACACGGGTCGCACGGCCCTCGCGCACGCGTCCGCGGGTCACTTGATCGCGCCCACGGTCACGCCGCGGGTCAGGGTCCGCTGGAAGATCAGGAAGAAGGCGACGGCGGGCAGGATGCCGAGCAGCGCCGAGGCGCTGGACATGGTCGCGTCCATCATCTTGTCCCCCTGCAGGACCCCCAGGGCGACCGGGACGGTCTGGTTCTCGTTGGAGATCAGGAAGACCAGGGGCAGGAAGAACTCGTTCCAGGTCCAGATGAAGAAGAAGATGAGCAGGACGCTCAGCGTGGGCCTGCTGATCGGCACGACGATCCGCCACAGCGCCCGCCACTTCCCCGCCCCGTCGATGGCCGCGGCCTCCAGGATCTCGTGCGGGAAGCGGCCGAGCACGGAGGCGAGCAGGTACGTGCCGAAGGCACTCTGGATCACCGTGAAGATGATGATCACCCCGAGCCGGGTGTCGTAGAGGCCGACCTGCTTGGACAGGTAGTACAGCGGGTAGACCAGCGCCTCCTGCGGCAGCGTGTTGGCCACCAGGAAGACGACGAGGATCCACATCCGGCCGCGTACCCTGCCGACGCCGAGCGCGTAGGCGTTGAGCACCGACAGCACCGTCGCGAGCACGGCCACCGAGCCGCTGATCAGCAGGCTGTTCCAGAGCTTGCCGCCGAAGTCGACCCGGTTCCAGAACTTCACGATCCCGTCGAGGTAGAGCTCTCCGGGCAGGCTCAGCGGGCCGGCCGAGGAGTAGTCGGCCGGGGACTTGACCGCGTTGAGCGTGACGATGACGAACGGCACCAGCATCACGACGGCCAGGACGACCAGCGAGACCAGGACCGAGTATTTCCGGATCATGATTCCCTGTCCTGAATCCGCAGGAAGAAGACCGTCACCACGATGATCACGAGGGTGAGCACGGTGGCGATCGCCGAGCCGTAGCCGACGTTGGCCTTCTCGAAGAAGTTCTGGTAGCTGAAGTAGGACGGCACGAGCGTGGCGCCGCCGGGACCGCCCCGGGTCAGCACGAAGATCGGCCCGAAGACCTTCAGCGCGGCGATCGTGCAGGTCAGCAGGACCACGTAGATCTCCGGCCGGATCTGCGGGATCGTGATGTGCCAGAACCGCCGCCACCACGAGGCCCCGTCGATCTCGGCCGCCTCGTACAGGGCGGGGTCGACCCGCTGGAGCCCGGCCATGAAGATCACGACCGGGTAGCCGATCTGGAACCAGACCATGATCACCATGACGCTGGGCAGCGCCCAGTCCGGGTCGCCGAGCCAGTTGCGCGGTTCCATGCCCAGCAGCTTGAGCAGTTCGTTGAGCGCGCCGAACTGGGGATGCATGATCCACCCCCAGACGATCCCGGCGACCGCGACCGGCAGCACCTGGGGCAGGTAGTACGCCGCCCGCAGCGCGCTGGCCGCGCGGGGGCCGACCTTCTTGCCCACGTAGTCGAAGAGGGTCGCGGCCAGGACCAGCCCGATGACCGTCGGGACGATCGCCATGGCCACGATGAGCGCGACGTTGTTGCGGAAGGAGGCCCAGAACCGCTCGTCGGCGAAGAGACGCGTGTAGTTGTCCAGCCCGACCCATCTCGGGTCGCCGATGCCCTGCCAGCGGGTGAAGCCGATCCCGACGTTCATCAGGAACGGCACGACGATGACCCCGGTGAAGAGCACGAAGCTCGGCAGCAGGAACACCCAGTACCCGCGGCTGCGGGACCTCGTCGTCATGGGACGACCTCTCTGTTGTGCCGGCGGCCCACGCCCCGGGGGTGCGGGGCGCGGGGCGCGGGGTGGATCAGTTGCCGATGTCCGCGAGGTTCTCGTTGTACGGCCCGGCGATCTCGTCCAGCACCTGGTCGGGGGTCTTGGTGCCGTTGATGAGGTTCTGCACGCCCGCGACGAGCACGTCGTAGTAGCCGGGCGCCGGCCAGTCGGGGTAGAAGGCCAGGCCGTCGGAGGTCGAGAGCTTGTTGAAGTTCTCGATCAGCTCCTTGCTCTTGGGATCGGTGATGGCGGCCGTGTCGGCGGCCACCGGGACGCCCCCGGAGTTGCCCAGCAGGTTCTGGATGTCCTTCTTCATCGTGATGTCGATGAAGTCGTAGGCGAGGTCCTTGTTCTCGGCGTTCTCCGGGACGACCCAGAGGTTGCCGCTGGATCCGGCGCTCATCGTGTTGCCCGGCCAGAGGAACGTGCCCCACTCGAAGTCCTTGATCTCGCTGGCGAGGCGGCCGTACCACCAGCTCCCCGAGATCATGATCGGGAACTTGCCGCCGGTGAAGGACACGCCCATGTCCTCGGCCTTGAGCCCGGCGGAGTCCTTGGCGATGTACCCCTTCTTGACCCAGTCGGCGAAGGTGTCGGCGGCGTACTTGAACTCCGGCCCCTTGAAGTCGACCTTGCCCTTGTAGAGCTGGAAGGCGTCCACCCAGGGGCGTTGGGCCTTGCTCAGCGCGAGCTGGTAGAAGATCTGCTGCGCGGGGTACTCGGCGCCGCCGACGGCGATGGGGGTGGTGCCGGCCTTGACGAACGTGTCGAGCACGGCGGTGAACTCGTCGAAGGTCGTGGGCACCTCGACGCCCGCCTTCTTGAACGCGTCCTTGTTGTAGTAGACCATCACGTACTCGGCGTAGTTCGGCACGCCGTACCAGTTGCCGGAGCCCATGACGCCGCGCTCGTCGTAGCGGGCGGTCGTCTGGACGGAGGGGCCGAGCAGCTTGTCCCAGCCGCGCTTGGTCGCCTCCGGGGTCAGGTCGGTGAGCAGCCCCTGCTTGGACAGCAGCCCGGCGGTGGCGTTGCCCTTGTTGTACTCCATGACGTCCGGGGCCTCGTCCGAATTGAGGATCATGCTCGCCGACTGGCGGATCTGCTCGAACGCCTTCGCCTCGAACTTGACGGTGACGCCGGGGTGCGAGGCCTCGAACTGCTTGACGGCCTCGGCCCAGGCCTTGCCCATCGCGCTGTCGGCGCCCTCGTAGTGCCAGAGCTTCAGGACTCGGGGGCCGTCGGCGGCGGGCTTGTCCGCCGCCTCGTCGGTGCCGCCGCACGCGGCCAGCGCCACGAGCGCGGCCACCAGGGCGACGCCCGTTCTCACCTTGAACATGGTTCTTCTCCTAGATGGTGGTGACGACGACCGGGACGCTGGCCCCCACCAGCTCGACGCCCGCGATCCGCATGCCCCCCGAGACGGTCACCCGCAGGCCGTCCCCGTCCGGGACCGCGGTGACCGTGGTGTCCCCGTCGAGGTCGGAGACGGTGGTACGGCTCTCACCCACGCCGTACGCGACCAGGGTGACCTCGCCGAACGGCCCGTCCCCGACGGTCTCGCCCGGCTCGGCGAGGACGGGGACGAGCGCGCCGCGCCGCGCGAACAGCGGGACGCGGTCCAGCGGCGTGGCGACCGTGACGTAGCGGCCGCCGGTCAGCACCTCACCCGTCCAGTGGTCCACCCACTCGCCCGCGGGCAGATAGACCTTGCGCACCCCCTCCGGCGAGGTCATCGGCGCCACCAGCAGGTCGCGGCCGAGGAGGTACTCCAGGTCGGCCTGCCAGGCGACCGGGTCGTCCGGGTAGTCCACGCAGAGCGCCCGCATCATCGGCGCCCCGGTCCTGGCGGCCTCCACCGCCGCCGAGTAGATGTAGGGCATCAGCCGGTAGCGCAGCCTCAGCGCCTCGACCGCCTCGGCCTCCACCTCGGGGAACTCCCAGGGCTCCCGGCTGGTGGTGCCGTGCAGGCGCAGCAGCGGGGAGAGCGCGCCGAACTGGGTCCAGCGCACGTACAGGTCGTCGGTGGGACGGCCGGTGAACCCGCCGGCGTCGTGGCTCCAGAACGGGATGCCGGACAGGCCGTGCGCGAGCCCGCCGCGCAGCGTGCTGCCCATCGCCGGGTAGCTGGTGTAGGTGTCGCCGCCCCACTGCGCGGAGTGCCGCTGGCCGCCGAGGAACGACGAGCGCGCCCAGACCATGCCGTGCCCGGTGATCTCCTTCGTCACCGCGGAGACGGCGTCGTTGAACAGCAGCGTGTAGACGTTGTGCAGGTCGGTGCCCGCCATGCCGTTGAAGGCGACCGCGTCGTGCGGGACGCCCTCGGCGAAGTCGGTCTTGAAGACCTGGACGCCCTGGCGCAGCAGCCGGCGGAGCAGCCCCTGGAACCACTCGACGGCCGCCGGGTTGGTGAAGTCGACGATGCCGCACTCCGGGTAGGAGCCGTGCCAGCAGTCGGCCACATAGACCTCGCCGTCCTGCTTTTTCAGGAAATATCCCTTCTCTGCCGCCTCCGGGAAGGCCGGGCTGAGGTGGGAGATGTACGGGTTCATCCACAGGCAGACCTTGAAGCCCATGCTGTCCAGCTCGGTCAGCATGCCCTCCGGGTCGGGGAAGGTGTCGGCGTCCCACTGCAGGTCGGACCAGTGGCCGTCCTTCTGCCAGTAGGTGTCCAGGTGGAGCACGTCGCACGGGATCCCGCGCTCGCGGATGGTGCGCGCCCTGGCCATCACCCGCTCCTGCGTGTCGACGAAGAAGCCGGAGGAGATCCAGGTGCCGAACGCCCACTTGGGCGGGAGCAGCGGCGCGCAGGTCAGCAGGTCGAAGCGGCCGAGCACGTCGGCGGGGCCGGGCCCGGCGATCACGTAGTAGTCGATCAGGTCGTCCGGGACCACGATCTGCACGCAGCTGTGCGTCGACTGGCAGACGTCGAACTCGACGGGCGTCCCGCTGTCGACCAGCACCCCGTAGCCCCTGCTGGATAGGTAGAAGGGGACGTTCTTGTACGCCCGCTGCGACTCGGCGCCGAAGGCGTCGAAGTTCCACATCACCGGCCGCTGGCCGCGCTTGTCGAGCGGGGTGAACGACTCGCCGAACCCGGAGAACGCCTCGTCGGCGGGGGCGACGAAGCTCTCGTGGTAACCGGCCACCGCGCCGCCCGCGCTGGAGCGGCCGAACGGCAGCGTGCGCATCCGGCCGCTGATGTCGGTGTGGCCCCGGTCCTGCTCCAGGATCGTCCGGCCGCCCGCGTCGGTGAAGCGCAGGTGCCACGGGGCCAGGGTGATCTCGGCGCGGAGCGAGCCCGCGTCGACCGTGACGGAGCCGTCGCGGACGTCCACCCGGGCCCCGGCGTACTCGCCCGGGGTGACCATGGAGATCGCCGCGGCCGACCGGGTCCGCGCGTCCGCGTCCTGCCCGAGCCGGACCCGGATCACGCCCTCGCCCGCCACACCCACCTGGACCAGGAGCGTCTCCTCGGCGGAGGTCGTGCCCTTGAGGGTCACTCCGGACGTGTCGGAGGCCACGAGTTCCGCGGCGGTCAGCGCCGACAGGCCCTTCTCGCCGTGCGAGCGGACGGGCAGCTCCGGCGGGTCGGCGACGAAGTACTCGTGCGCCACCAAAGGGGGACGGTAAGGCATGGGAACTCCAGCACTCAGGCTTCCGGTTGCTGAGTTAGTTTTACGTCTAAACCAACGAACGTCAATGGGATCGGCCGGCCGGGGACGGCGCCCGGCGTGCGGTGAGGTGATCGGCCGGGGCGGGGCGCGGGCGGTGTCCGGCGTACGGCGGGGTGCTCGGCCGGGGCGGGGTGAAGACGGTGAGGCGGCGGGTGCGGCGGGGCGATGACAGGCGGGGCGGCAGACGCGGCGGGCGGTGAACGGCGGGAAGGGCCGCTCGCGTGAGGTGGCGGAGGCCACGGCCACGGCCACACCGCACGGAAGGGTGTAAGCGGGCGTCTAGCGGGATGCAATGATGCACTGACACGATCGGGACTGCTTTTAAGGAGGCTCCCGTGCGTCGTTCCGTTCCCCTGGCACTCACCGTCGCGATCATCGCGCTGTCAGGGACAGTGATCTCTCCCGCCCAGGCCGCGACCGGGCCCTGCCGGCCCGGCCAGGGCGCCAACCTGCGTGGCAAGGACTTCACCCGGGGCGCCCAGCTCCCCGCGAACCTGCGCTGCGCCGACCTGACCAAGGCCAAGCTGGACAGCGTGGACCTGCTCCAGAAGGACCTCACCGGAGCGATCCTGCGCGGAGCCTCGCTCAAGCAGGCCGACCTCACCCAGGCCACGCTCAAGTACGCCGACCTGCGCGGAGCCGATCTCACCGAGGCCGACCTGGGCCAGATGCACGCCGACCACGCCGACCTGCGCGGCGCGATCCTCGTCGACGCCGAGGCGGGACAGGCGGAGTTCCCGCACGCGAACCTGACCGGGGCGAAGCTCACCCGGGCCGAGCTGACCCAGGTCGACTTCACCAACGCCAAGCTGATCGACGCCGACCTCGCCGAGAGCACCCCCGGACAGATCAAGGCCCGCAAGGCCGACTTCACCCGGGCCAACCTCCACGAGGCCAAGATGGGCCAGGCCGAGCTGAACCACGCCACGTTCAAGGACGCCGACGCGCGCGAGGTCCAGTTCACCCAGGCCGACCTGGACGGCGCCGACTTCACCGGCGCCCTGGTCGAGGGCGCGTCCTTCATCCAGGCCGACGACGTGGACCTGACCGGCTCCCGGGGCACGCCCGTGGGCGTCAGCTCCGCGGTGCCGACCTCGTTCCCCGGCCTCGACCTCGGCGACGTGTTCGGGACCGGCGAGCCGAAGACAGGGCAGTCCGAGCCCTCGGGCGACGGCCCGTCGGTCGGTCTCGTGATGGTCGTGCTCAGCGCGGTGGGCCTGGCGCTCACCGTGGTGGCGTGGGGGATCAGCGCCCAGCGGCGGTCCCGGCGCAACGCGCGGTTCACCCTGATGCGGCGCGGCGCGGAGGAGGACATCACCCGGCTGGGCGAGGAGATCGACCAGCTCGACTACGAGTTCCAGGTCAGCGGGCGCGGCGGTATGACCGCCGACCACGACTGGCGGCATGCGATCGACGCCTACGAGGCGGCCAAGAACGCCCTGACGAACGCGGAGCGGGCGGAGGAGCTGCACTTCGTGGCCCGTGCCGTCCAGGACGGCAGGGCCGCCCTGGGCCGCCTGCGGGCCCGGGTGCACTGACGGCGGGCGGCCCGTCGCGCACACGGCGGGCAGCCCACCGCGTCACCATCGCGCCGCACGACGGGCGGCCCGTCGCGCCACCGTCACGCACACGGCTGACAGCCCGCCGCGCCACCGTCACGCACACGGCAGGCTCCGGTCACCCGGCCGCGCCACCGGGAGCCGGGAAAGGTCTCCCGAAGCCGACCGGCCGGTCACCGGGGCCGCGGGGCCCCGGTGACCGGCCGGCGGATCGTCCTCGGTCCGTCACCCCGCCCGCGACGGGCAGGTCCCGCACCGGTCGGAGGAGCAGTTCGAGCAGGAGGGCTCGCGGTCGACGCAGATCTTGACCACGTCGACGTTGTCAGCCCGGTCGAGCTCCTTCTGGTCGCCGCCGACGACGGCGACGTTGGTCCTCTTCCCGGCCGTCGTGGCCTTGGCGTGGATCGTCAGGGTGGCCGTGCCGCCGTTGGCGAGCGCGCCCACCGTCCAGATTCCCGTGGCGGGGGCGTAGGAGCCGGCCGAGGGCGTCGCCGAGACGAAGGCGAGGCCCTCCGGCAGGACGTCCTTGACGGTGACGCCGGTGGCGTCGTTGGGTCCCGCGTTGCGGACGGCGAGACGGTAGGTGACGGTCTGGCCGACGGTGGTCCTGGTCAGGTCGGCGGACTTGACCACGCTCAGGTCGACGGCGGGATTGATCCTGGTGACCGCCTCACCGGAGGTGGAGGTCAGCGGCTCCGGGGTCGGGCCGAGGTGGTTCTCGTAGGTGACGACGCCCTGGTTGACGACCTGCTTGCCCGCGGCGGCCCGGTCGACCCTGACCCGGAACTCCACCGTGGTGCCGCCCGGCAGGTCGTTGGTGTTGGGCAGCCGGCCGGGTGCCGTTCCGGTCGCGCCGGCGCCCAGCGAGAAGGAGACCTTGCCCGTCGTACGGTCGAAGGCGGCCTGGTCGTCGCCCGGCGCGTCGGTCTTGACCCCCGCGTTGGGGCCGTCCACCACGCGGAGCGAGCCGGGCACGTAGGAGGTCCCGGTCGGGATGGCATCGGTGAGCCGGACGTTCTCCGCCGTCCCCCCGCCCTCGTTCCTGGCGGTCAGCCGGTAGGTGATCACGTCTCCGACGTCGAGGGGACCTTCGGGGATCGCGGCCTTGGTGACGACGACGCAGGGCGCGGTGCCGAAGAAGATGTCGTCCAGGAAGTTGCCGACGCTGCGGCTGCCGCCGGCCGCCGAGACGGAGCGGAAGGCGAACCGGGTGACCGTCTGCCCGGGGGGCACGGTGTAGGTGCCGGTGTAGGTGCCCCAGGCCCCCGTGCCGTCGGACATGGTCCGCTGCAGCACCAGCGAGCCGGGCGCGCCGATGTTCAGGGACATCGTGTCGACGCCCTGGCGCCCGCGGTGGGAGAGCCGCCAGTACAGCTTCGCGCCCGGGGTGGTCGCGTGGTCCTGGTAGAGGGTCGAGACCTGGTTCGCGTTCAGCTCGGCGAACTGCCTTCCCTCGGCGGGCGGGGTGTTGGTCGGGTTGGACGGGCCGGTCCAGATCTCCATCACGTGGTCGGTGGCGGTCGTCCGCCAGCCCGGCACCGCGTTGGGCGCGTCCTGCGACGCGTCGGGGAAGAAGTTGACCGGGCCGCCGCCGGCCGGGCGCTCGAAACCACCGTTGACCAGCGCCACCTGCCCCGGGCAGGAGGCCGGGTCGGGTGCGGCGGACAGAGCCGCCCGTACTGGGTCAAGTGCGGTACGCGGGACCGCCCGCACCGAATCGGCCTGTGCGGCCTCGGCCTGGGTCACGCCGATCACGGTCAGCGGTCCGGTCAGCACCGCCAGTGCGGCGACCGGGTAACACATCCGTCGGATGTGCCTCATCATCGGTTTCCTCTCGTCCGGCAGCGAACTGCCCCCATCACCAGGCGGCGGGGAGCCGCCGCTGGTGCCGGAGGAAGACTCACCGGACGGCCGGACCGAGAGCGCGCGACACGTGCGGGCGTGCCGATTCCTTGGCAGGACGTTGACCTGCGCGAACACGCCGAAGAGAAGATCTCTACCGAACGGGCCCCGAGGGGCCCGGAAATCAGATGCCGGTCGGGGTCGTCGGCTGCATCAGGCGGCGGGCGGCCTCGGTGACGGAGCCGGACAGCGAGGGGTAGACCGCGAAGGTGTGGGCGAGCTGGTCGACCGTGAGCCGCTGCTGGACGGCCACCGAGACCGCCAGGATCAGCTCGGAGGCGCGGGGGGCCACCACGACGCCGCCCAGGATGATGCCGGTGTGCGGACGGCAGAACAGCTTGACGAAGCCGTCGTTGAAGCCCTGCATCTTGGCGCGGGCGTTGGTGGCCAGCGGCAGCTTGACCACGTTGGCGTCGATCTCGCCGGCCTCGATCGCCTTCTGGGCGACGCCCACCGCGGCGATCTCGGGGTCGGTGAAGATGGTCGAGGCCACGGTGGCCAGGCGGAGCGGCTGCACGGCCTCGCCCAGCGCGTGCCAGACGGCGATCCGGCCCTGCATGGCGGCGACCGAGGCCAGCATCAGCACGCCGGTGCAGTCACCGGCCGCGTAGACGCCGGGCGCGGAGGTGCGGGAGACCTTGTCGACCTGGATGAAACCACCCCGGTCGAGGGTGACCCCGGCCTCCTCCAGGCCGATTCCGGAGGTGTTCGGGACCATGCCGACCGTCATGAGGCAGTGGCTGCCCTCGGCGGTGCGGCCGTCCTCCAGCGTGACGACCACGCCGTCGGCGGTGCGCTTGACGGACTCGGCGCGGGAGCGTCCCATGACGTTCATGCCGCGGCGGCGGTAGACCTCTTCGAGGACCTCGGCGGCGTCGGCGTCCTCGTTGGGCATCATGCGGTCGCGGGAGGAGACGAGGGTGACCTCCGAGCCCAGCGACCGGTAGGCGCCGGCGAACTCGGCGCCGGTGACGCCCGAGCCGACCACGATGAGGTGTTCGGGCAGCTCCTGGAGGTCGTAGAGCTGCCGCCAGGTGAGGATGCGCTCGCCGTCGGGCTCGGCGCCGCGGAGGATGCGCGGGGTGGCGCCGGTCGCCACGATGACGACGTCGGCCCGGATCGTCCGGTCGCCGGCCCTGACGACCTGCGGGTCGACCAGCCGTCCGTGCGCCCTGACCACCTCGACGCCCTCGGCGGCGAGCCGCGCGGCGATGTCGGCGGACTGCGCCCGGGCCAGCTCCTTGACGCGCATGTTGACCAGGGGCATGTCGGCGATGACGCCGCCGACGTCGCCGTCCGGCCCGCCGGTGTAGTGCACGCCGAGCATGCTGGCGTCGAGGAGCGCCTGTTTGCGGACGGAAGTCGCGATCATCGTCTTGGACGGCACGCAGTCGGTGAGCACGCAGGCCCCGCCGGGCCCGTCCTGTTCGACCACGGTCACCTGTGCGCCGAGTTGCGCGGCCACCAGCGCCGCCTCGTAGCCGCCGGGCCCGCCACCGATGATCACGATCCTTGTCACGTAGCCCATTGTCCCGCATGCCCGAACCGGCCGTCGCTTGGCACCCCTCCAAAACCACGAAAGCCTGCCAAAACCGTCGTAAATCCACGAGGTGTCGGGGCGAGGCGCGAGCCGGGTAAGCGCCTGCCGGATCTTGGATTACTGTTGGATGCCGTGCCTGTCTACGCCGCCTACGGCAGCAACATGGACCCGAAGCAGATGGCCCACCGGGCGCCGCACTCCCCGATCAGGGGAACGGGCTGGCTCCAGGGCTGGCGTCTGACGTTCGGCGGGAACGACCTCGGCTGGGAGGGTGCCCTCGCCACCATCGTCGAAGATCCCGACGAGCAGGTCTTCGTCGTCCTGTACGACGTGCCCGAGTGGGACGAGAGCTCTCTCGACCAGTGGGAGGGCGCGGCCCGCGGCCTCCACCACAAGATCAAGCTCCGGGTGCACACCCTGGAGGGCGAGGTCGTGGCCTGGTTCTACGTGCTCGACGGCTACGAGGGCGGGCTGCCCTCGGCACGCTACCTCGGCATCCTCGCCGAGGCCGCCGAGCGCGCCGGCGCCCCCGACGACTACGTCAGAGCCCTGCGCGGCCGGCCCTGCACCTCGCTGGGCGGCTGAGGCGCCGTACGGGCCCGCGCCCGGCGGCCCGGATCCGGGCCCTCCGCCGCGAACCGGCCCGGACCGGTGGAACACCCGCCGGTCCGGGGCATGCGGGGCCTGTTGTTCGCCGGGGCGTCACCCCGCCGTCACCCGGGGGGATGTCATGATGCCCGGGTGACGGAAGTGCCCCGCCAGGACGGTGCCGCAGGGTCCGGGTCGGCCCTTCGCGAGGTGGTCCGGCTGTTCCTGCGGCTGGGCACCATCGCCTTCGGCGGCCCGGCGGCGCACATCGCGATGATGCACGACGAGGTGGTACGGCGCCGCGGCTGGCTGACCGAGCAGCGCTTCCTCGACCTGGTCGGCGCGACCAACCTCATCCCCGGCCCGTCCTCCACCGAGCTGGCCATCCACATCGGCCACGAGCGCGCCCGCCGGCGCGGCCTGGTGGCGGCCGGGGTCTGCTTCATCCTCCCCGCCGCGCTCATGGTCGGCGTGCTGGCCGCGCTCTACGTCCGCTACGGCACCACCCCCGCGGTGGAGGGCGTCCTCTACGGCATCCGGCCCGTCGTCGTCGCGATCATCCTGTGGGCGCTGTTCCCGCTGCTGCGCACCGCGCTGAAGAGCGCGTACCTGTGGGTGCTGGCCGGGGCCGCCCTGGCCGGGTACCTGCTCGGCGTGAACGAGCTGCTGCTGCTCGCCGGCGGTGGCCTGCTGACGGTGGCCGTACGGCTCGCCCCGGCCGCCCGCGCCCGCCTCCGCTCCGGCGTGCCCTCCCCCGGTGAGCCCGGCGGTCCCGGCGGTCCCGGTGACCGCGACCGCGAGCCGCCGCGGGACGGGCGGGACGGCACGTCCCCGGAGGGCGGGCCAGGCCGGGCTCAGGCGCTGCTGGCGGCGCCGCTGGCGCTGGCCGGGGGCCAGGATCCCGACCAGTTGCTCCGGCTCTTCCTGACCATGCTGAAGATCGGAGCCGTCCTCTACGGCAGCGGATACGTCCTGCTGGCCTTCCTGGAGGGTGACTTCGTCGAGCGGCTCGGCTGGCTCACCCAGGCCCAGCTCGCCGACGCCGTCTCGATCGGCCAGCTCACCCCCGGCCCGGTGTTCACCACGGCCACCTTCGTCGGTTACGTGATCGCCGGGACGCCGGGGGCGGTCCTCGCCACGGTGGCGATCTTCCTGCCGAGCTTCCTGTTCGTGGGCCTGCTCACCAGGATCACCGACCGGATCCGGTCGAAGGCGTGGTCGAGCGCGCTGCTCGACGGGGTGAACGCCACCGCGCTGGCGCTGATGGCCGGGGTCACGTTCCAGCTCGGCCGCACCTCCCTGGTCGACCCGCTCACCTGGGCTCTGGCCGCCGGAGCGCTGCTGGTGCTGTGGCGGACGAAGCTGAACTCGGCCTGGCTGATCGCGGCCGGCGCCGCCGTGGGCCTGGCCGCCACCCTGCCGGGCTGAACCCACCCCCGGGACGCCCCTCCCCCACCGGCCACCCCGCAGCACGCCGGACGCCGTACACCAGCCACCCTCACCGCACGTCCCGCCGGACGCCGTACGCCAACCGCCCCGCTCCCGCCGGGCGGGCGCACCCCGCTGAGCAGCCGGGACGGGGCAGGCCGGGACACGGCACGCGGCTGATGAGGGACGGCCGGATGACCGGTACGCTCGGTCGGGTGACCAATGACCCTTATGCACTCGCCACGGACGCCGCGGCCGCGCTGAAGAGCGCCGTCGGAGTGGGTTCCTTCGACGTCGCGCTGGTGATGGGCTCGGGCTGGGTCCCGGCCGCGGACGCGATCGGCGAGACGATCGCGGAGATCCCGGTGACCGACCTGCCGGGCTTCGCACCGCCCGCGGTGGAGGGCCACGCGGGCCGGGTCCGCGCCGTGCGGACCGGCTCGGGCAAGACAGCGCTGATCTTCCTCGGCCGCACCCACCTCTACGAGGGCCGCGGCGTGGAACCGGTCGTGCACGGGGTCCGGACCGCGATCAGGGCGGGGGCCGGCACGATCGTGCTGACCAACGCCGCCGGGGGGCTCCGCCCGGAGACCCAGGAGGTCGGTGAGGCCGTGCTGATCAGCGACCACATCAACCTCACCGGGGCCAATCCGATCACCGGCGCCACCTTCGTCGACCTCACCGAGGTCTACAGCCCGCGCCTGCGCGAACTGGCCCGCGAGGTCGACCCGTCGCTCACCGAGGGCGTCTACGTGGCCTTCCGCGGCCCGACGTACGAGACCCCGGCCGAGGTCCGCATGTGCCGGATCCTGGGCGGCGACATGGTGGGCATGTCGACGGTGCTGGAGGCCGTCGCCGCCCGCGAGGGCGGGGCCGAGGTCCTCGGCGTCTCCCTGGTCACCAACCCCGGCGCCGGCCTGGTGGGCGAGCCCCTCAACCATGAGGAGGTCCTCCAGGTCGGCCGGGCCACCGCCGCGCGCATGGGCGGCCTGCTGGCCAAGGTCGTCGACAGGATCTGACGGCCCGTCACGCGACCTCGCCGGGAGAACCGGTCCCGAAGTGGGGCGGTCGCCCGGCGGCGATACCCGACCGACGTTCGGAGACAGGCCTCCAGAGGGCCGGCAGGGCTCCGGGAGACAAGCCGCCGGGCCCCGCCCGCCTCCGCGGACCGGGCGAGGCCCGTCCCCCGAAAGGTGACGATGAGCAGCGATCTCGTACGGCTCGCCCGTTCCTGGCTGGCCCAGGACCCCGACCCCGACACCCGCGCGGAGCTCGCCGAACTGCTGGAGAGCGGCGACGGCGAGGCGCTGCGGGAGCGGTTCGGGGCCAGGCTGGCGTTCGGCACCGCCGGCCTCCGCGGCGAGCTGGGCGCCGGCCCCAACCGGATGAACCGGGTGACGGTCATGCGCGCCGCCGCAGGCCTGGCCCGGGTGCTCGGTCCCGGCGGACACGTGGTGATCGGCTACGACGCCCGGCACAAGTCGGACGCCTTCGCCCACGACACGGCCGCGGTGCTCACCGGCGCCGGGCTGCGCGCCTCGGTCCTGCCCCGGCCGCTGCCCACGCCCGTGCTGGCCTTCGCCGTCCGTCACCTGGGTGCCGACGCGGGCGTGACCGTCACCGCCAGCCACAACCCACCCCGCGACAACGGTTACAAGGTCTACTGGGGCGACGGCTCCCAGATCGTGCCCCCGGTGGACGCGGAGATCTCCGCCGCCATCGACGCCGTCGGACCGGTCTCCGAACTGCCCCTGGGCTCCCCGGACGACCCGGCCTGGACGGTGCTGGACGACGACGTCCTGGACGCCTACCTGGAGGCGGTGACCGCGCTCCCGCTGGGCTCGGCCCGGACGCTGCGGGTGGCCTACACCCCGCTGCACGGGGTGGGCGGCGCCACGCTGGCCGCCGCCTTCGCCGCCGCCGGGTTCGAGGCGCCCGCGGTCGTCGCCGAGCAGGCCGAACCCGACCCGGACTTCCCCACCGTCTCCTTCCCCAACCCGGAGGAGCCGGGCGCGATGGACCTCGCGCTGGAGCTGGCCGAGCGCGTCGGCGCCGACCTGGTGCTGGCCAACGACCCCGACGCGGACCGCTGCGCGGTGGGCGTCCCGCTGCCGGACGGCGGCTACCGGATGCTGACCGGGGACGAGGTGGGGGCGTTGCTGGGCGAGCACGTGATCCGGCAGACCTCGGGCGACGACCGCCTGGTGGCCACCACGATCGTCTCCTCCTCCCTGCTCGGCAAGATCGCCGCCGAGCACGGGGTGCGCTACGCCGAAACCCTGACCGGCTTCAAATGGATCATGAAGGCGGGCGGGGAGCTGGTCTTCGGGTATGAGGAGGCCCTGGGCTACAGCGTCGGCTCCGACCGCGGGCTGCCCGTGCACGACAAGGACGGCATCGGCGCGGCGCTGACCGTGGCCGGCCTCGCCGCCCAGGCCAGGCTGGACGGTCGCGGCCTGCTCGATCTCCTGGACGACCAGGCCCGCCGCCACGGGCTGCACGCCACCGCGCAACTGTCGTTCCGGGTGGCCGACCTGTCGCTGATCGCCGACGCGATGGCCCGCCTCCGCGCCACCCCGCCCGCCCGGCTCGGCGGCCGCGAGGTCGAGGCGGCCGACGACCTGAGCGCGGGGGCGGGCGGGCTCCCGCCCACCGACGGCCTCCGCTACCGCCTGTCCGGCGGCGCCCGCGTCGTCGTCCGCCCCTCGGGCACCGAGCCCAAGCTCAAGTGCTACCTGGAGGTCGTGGTCCCGGTGACCGGCGAGGTCTCCGCCGCCCGCGACCGGGCCGCACAGGACCTCGACGCCCTCAAGGCGGACCTGGCCGCGGCCCTCGGCCTGTGACCGCGGCGGACCCGCCGACCGGCCGGGCCGGGCCCGCCGACCGGGGCGGGCCGGCCGGGCCGGTGACCGGGATCAGGCGAGGAAGGCGGCGACGACCAGGACGGCCGCGGCGGCCAGGGCCGCCAGCGCGCTCGGCGACCAGGAGATCCCCGCCGTCCCGCCGCCGGTCTCGGACGCGGCCGGAGTATCGGTCCCGGACACGGCCGAGGTATCGGTCCCGGACACGGCCGGGGCGCCTGCCTCGGCGTGGCGGGTCAGGCGCCTGGCCGCCTCGGCGCGTTCGGTGATCTGCTCGGCCACCCAGTCGGCGTGGGTCTTGCCCGCCAGGGCCTCGGCGGCGGCCTGCTCACCCCGGGATCTGACCGGCTCGGTCCGGAAGCGCCCCCGTTGGGGGGCCGCCGCTCCCCTGCGCGCCGCGGCGGCCCGCTCGCGGGCCGAGGTCTGCGGGGCCCAGCACCGGACGGTCCTGCCACCGGCGGTGATCGTGATCGAGTGCGAGACCGTCGCCCCCTCCACCTCCCGCCAGGGCAGGAAGGCGTTCCTGAGGGGGTTGCGGACCAGCACGCCCTCCTCGGTCAGGATGACGGCGGGCCGCAGGCAGGCGACGAAGACGAGCGTGGTCAGCACGCCCAGCACCGCCGCGGCGATCATGGATGCCTGGCCGTTGTAGCGGACGGCCAGGTCGACCGCGTTGAACGCGGCGAACGCCATCCAGATCCAGCCGACGACCATCGCGGTCGTGGAGCGGAACACCTGCCTCATCGGGCGCACCCCGCCCACGCGAGCCCGTTCACGCCTGCCACTTCAGCCGCGCGAAACCGGGCTTGATGACGCCGTTGATGAGCGCCAGGCGCTCGTCGAACGGGAGGAACGCCGACTTCATGGCGTTGATCGTGAACCACTGGATGTCGTCCCAGCCGTAGCCGAACGCCCCCGTGAGCTTGGCGAACTCCTCCGAGAGGGAGGTCCCGCTCATCAGCCGGTTGTCGGTGTTGACCGTCACCCGGAAGTACAGGCGGCGCAGCAGGCCGATCGGGTGCTCGGCGATGGAGGTCGCGGCACCGGTCTGCAGGTTGGACGTCGGGCACATCTCCAGCGGGATCCGCTTGTCGCGGACGTAGGCCGCCAGGCGGCCGAGCTTGGGCTCGCCGTCGCCCTCCACGGCGATGTCGTCGATGATCCGGACACCGTGGCCGAGACGGTCGGCGCCGCACCACTGGATCGCCTGCCAGATCGACGGCAGGCCGAACGCCTCGCCCGCGTGGATGGTGAAGTGGGCGTTCTCCCGCTGCAGGTACTCGAAGGCGTCAAGGTGACGGGTGGGCGGGTACCCCGCCTCGGCGCCGGCGATGTCGAAGCCCACCACGTCGGCGTCCCGGTAGCGGACCGCGAGCTCGGCGATCTCCATGGACCTGGCCTGGTGCCGCATCGCGGTGAGCAGCGTGCCCACCCGGATCCCGCGCCCCTCGGAGCCGGCCCTGAAACCCTCCTGAACCGCCTCGATCACCTCTTCGAGGCTCAGGCCCCCGGAGGTGTGCTGCTCGGGCGCGTAGCGCACCTCCGCGTAGACGACGCCGTCGGCCGCCAGGTCCTCGGCGCACTCGGCGGCGACCCTGACCAGCGCCTCGCGCGTCTGCATGACGCCGACCGTGTGATCGAAGGTCTCCAGGTAGCGCTCCAGCGAGCCGGAGTCGGCGGCCTCCCTGAACCAGGTACGCAGGCCCTCGACATCGGTCGTGGGCAGCCTGTCGTAGCCCGTCAGGCGGGCCAGGTCGATGATGGTCTCCGGCCGCAGACCACCGTCGAGATGATCGTGGAGCAACACCTTCGGAGCCCGGCGGATCTGCTCAAGAGTGGGTAGCTGACTCATTTCACAACCTTACCGTCGTGAATCCGACCGTCCGGCTCGCACGCGGGGGTGTCGCGAGGCCCCGGCCCGGAATGCCCGCCGACCGCGCGTCGCGGCCGGCGGTCCCGGAGGGAGGCTCGGGGGAGTCCCACGGGGAGGACCGCGCGGCGGACGGTCACTCCTCGCGGTTCGCGGTCTCGGGGGAGAAGGCGGGCAGGCAGACGGCGACGTACTCGGCGCCCTCGGGGCCGGAGCTGTAGCGGATCCGCTCCCCCGGCTCGCAGACGAAGGCCTGCCCGGCGCCGACCTCGGTCGTGCCCCCGTCGTGCTCCACGATCACCGATCCCCTGAGCACCAGGGTGTACTCGGCGAACTCCGGCGTCTGGGCGGGCTCCTCCCAGCCCGCCGGGGCCGTCATGTGCGCGATGGAGACACGGCCGTCGCCGCTGTTCACCAGGCCGACGTACTCGTCGATGGTCTTGCCGCCCGGGACGGGGATCCGTGTCGCGCTGTCGATTTTGCGTACCATCAGACCAGTCTGTCACCCTGGTACCGCGCTCAGTGCGCGACGTCGATGACCAGCCGGTTGGGGTTCTTCTGCTCCAGCACGCGGAACGCGGCCCTGTGGTCGAGGACGACGCCCACGCCCACCACGGCCTCGAAGTCTCCGGTCTTGACCACGTTCTGCACGTTGCCGAGCCCGGCCTGGAAGATCGGCCCGCCCGTCCAGGTCGGCGTGCCCGCCTCGGTGTGCGCGGTGGCCGGGTTCATCGTCAGCTGGAGATAGGCCCCGCCCTTGACGTCGATCGGCTCGCCCGATCCGTCCTGGACCAGCTCCGACACCCACCGCACGGTGTAGGAGGGAATGTCGCCCTCAAGGTCGATCACCACGCGGTCGAACCCCCGGTGTTCGGCGAATCGCGCCCCGGTGACGGTCGGCGGGGTGTCGGGGGCACGCGTGACCTCGATCTCCTTGGTGCTCGTCGGGACGTTGAGTCCCCTCGGCGAGGGGGCGGAGGGCGAGGAGATCGGCGGGGCCGCCGACGAGGGCGCGGCCGTGGCCGCCGGGGCGGACGGGGACGGGGGTGCGGTCCGGGGGGACGAGCCGCAGCCTGCCAGCGGGACGAGGGAGAGGAGCGCCAGGATCACGAGGGTGCGGTTCGTCATGGTGAGCCTCCTGCCCCGTTAGATGCCCGGCTCTCCCGGAAGGTTCACCCCGCCGGTCGCATGTGCCGTGGGCGGATCGTGACAGCCTGTCGAGGCACGAGTCAAGCACCGGTTCCCACCGGGGTCGCGACGCGCCGCCGGGCCCCGGTTCCGGCGGCGGCGCGCCGCGTCCCGCGCGGGGGCCGCGTCTTCCGCGCGGGACGCGATCCTTCCCGCGGCGGCCGGGGTGCCGGACGGACCCCGGCCACCGCGGAGGCGGCGGGTCTTCTCGCTAGACGGTCTCCAGGACCTTGCCGTCCTCGGCCTCGACGGCCTCGGTCCGGCGACCCCGGAGGCCGGTGAGGGCGATGACCAGGCCGACCGCGGCGAGGATCCCGGAGACCGCGATGGCCGCGCGGAAGCCGTCGATCGGGTCGGCGCTCGTGCTGGAGGTGAGGACCGCGGTCACCACGGCCAGCACGACCGCTCCGCCGACCTGGCCGGAGGTGTTCAGCAGGCCGGAGGCCAGCCCCTGCTCGTCGTCCGCCACGCCGTTGGTGGCCTGGATGTTGAGCGAGGGGAAGGAGAGCGCGAAGGCGATGCCCAGCAGGACCATTCCCGGGATGACCAGCGTGGCCAGACCGGGGTCGTCGTTGACCTGGAGGAAGAAGGCGTATCCGGCGGCCAGCGCGGCCGAGCCGATCGCGATGAGCCGGGCGGTGCCGAACCGGTCGGCCAGATCGCCCATCTTGGTGGAGGTGACCGCCACCAGCAGCCCGGCGGGCAGGAAGGCCAGCGCGGTCTCCAGGGCCGACCAGCGCAGGAAGTTCTGGAAGTACTGCATGGCGACGAACTGGAAGCCGACGTAGGAGCCGAACAGGATCACCAGCCCGAGGTTGGCGCGGACGATCGGGCCGGAGCGCAGGATGCCGAGCCGCACCAGGGGGTGCTTCACCCGCCGCTCGGTGAGCACGAACGCGGCCAGCAGCACGGCGGCGCCGACCAGCGAGGCGATCGTGCGGAACGAGCCCCAGCCCGCCTCGGGCGCCTCGACCACCGCGAAGACGAGCAGGAGCATGGAGCCGGTGATGGTGACCGCGCCGACGATGTCGTGCCCTCCTTCGGCGCGCTGCTCCCCGGCGTGCCGGGGCAGGACCCGCAGGGCGGCGACCAGCGCGATGATCGCGACGGGGACGGGCATGAGGAACGTCCAGCGCCAGCCGAGCTCGGTCAGGAATCCCGAGATGACCAGGCCCAGCGAGAAGCCGCTGGCGCCGGAGGCGGTGAACACGCTGAGCGCCCTGTTGCGGGCCGGGCCCTCGGGGAACGTCGTGGTGATGATGGACAGCGCGGCCGGCGCGGTGAACGCCGCGCTGACGCCCTTGACGAAGCGGGCCGCGATCAGCAGGGTGCCGTCGTTGACGAGCCCGCCCAGGAGCGAGGCCGCGGCGAAGACCGCCAGGGCGGCCAGGAAGACCCGGCGGCGCCCGAGCAGGTCGGCGGTCCGGCCGCCGAGCAGGAGGAGGCCGCCGTAGCCGAGCACGTAACCGCTGACCACCCACTGCAGGGATGACGTGGAGAGCCCGAGGTCGTCCTGGATGGAGGGCAGGGCGACTCCCACCATCGAGACGTCGAGGGCGTCGAGGAAGATGACGGCGCAGAGCACTGCGAGCGCGGCCCAGAGTCGCGCGTCCCAGCGCCCGTCGTGCGAGGAAGGGGTCATGGGGACCGACAATACATGCAGGCGCATCTAATGCAAAGACATTTAATTCCTGTGCATTTAATGTTCACGCATGGTACGATCCGCCGCATGAGTGAGGAGCCTGCGGTCCGCGCGTGGCGTGAGGTGCTGGCCAAGCACGCCACGACCGCCTGCGCGCTGGAGCGCGAACTCTCCGAGCGGCACCGGCTCGGCATGAGCGAGTTCGAGGTCCTGGAGCGGATGGTCGAAGGTGGCCAGGAGAAGTACCGGGTCCAGGAGGTCGCCGACGCCGTCCACCTCAGCCAGAGCGCCTGCTCGCGGCTGATCTCCCGCCTGGAGAAGGCGGGTCTGGTGACGCGCGGCATCTGCGAGGCCGACCGACGCGGCATCTTCGTCGGCATCACCGACCAGGGCCGCGAGCGCCACGCCGAGGCCCTGCCCACCCACCGCGCCGTGATCAACGACATCTTCGACTGACAGGCATCCCCGCGCTGCCCTCTCGGCGGCAGCCGGTTCCCGGCGGTCGCCTCGCCGCCGAACTCGTCGCGGGCCCGCCGCGGGGCCCGGTAGCGGAGAGGGCCGGTTTCCGGGCGGCCGCGGAAGCGCGCCCCGAACCCCCGGCGGTCCGGGCCACGCTCTCCTTCCCGGCGGCCCCGTCCCCGGGCCCGCCCGCTTCCGGCCGCCTTCTCGTCTGCTCACGTGGCGGGTGGGGATCCGTCCTCCCGCCCGGTGGAAGGTCCTCCCCGGGATGATCGGCGAGAAGCCAGACGTACTGCCCACGTGGTAGGCCACCGCCCCGCGGATATCTCCGGGGAGTAGCCCGCAAGCCTCCCCCCGCACGACGACGGCGGACCGGTCCCCCGGTGAACATTGGAGCCTCGGACGGGAACGGGCGGGATTCCGCGGCGCGGACGACCTCCTCCGACCCGGCCGCGACATCCCGTTCCGGGTGGTGACCTCGCGCCGGACCGGCGGAGCCATGCCCCGCCGGCCGGCGGGGCACCGCCGCCTCCCCCGACAGGAGTACATCGTGCGCAGAGTTTTCGTCGCGCTGGCCGGGCTGCTCTTACTGATGATCGTGGCGCAGTTCTACCTGGCCGCCGCCGGCGGGTTCGACACGGCGCCCAAGGAGGAGTCGTTCTCGGCCCACCGGATGCTCGGCATGGCCGTTCCGCTCGTCTCGATCCTCGTGACCGCGGCCGCGGCGCTGTCGCGCGCCCCCGGCAGGCTGGTGGCGCTCTCGGCTCTGCCCGCGGGCCTGGGCGTGCTCCAGATACTGATCAAGGTCATCGCCGACGGGCTCGGCGGCGTCGACGGCGCGACCTCGACGGCCGGGTTCGTCGTCTTCGGCCTGCACGCGATCAACGCGCTGGCCATCATGGGCGTCTCCGGCGAGGTGTTCCGCCGGGCCCGTACCCTGTCCGGCGCGCCCCGGGCGGCCGACGTCTCCTCCGCCCCGGCGTCATGACCCCCGCACAGCTCATCGTGCTCGACCTGGCCGTCGCGACGCTGACGGCCGCGGCCTGGCTGGGCGCCGCCGCGGCGGCCGCGGCCCGCCGCCCGCGAGCGGCCGCGGCGCTGCTCGCGACCGCCCTGGTGGCCACCCTCGGCCGGGCGGGCTCGGTGGCCGCCCTGTCCGGCTCCGGCTGGTGGTTCGTGCAGGAGAAGGTCACGCTGGTCCTCCCCATGGTGGGCGGTACCGGGCTCACCGCCGCGCTGGTGGCCGGCCCGCGACTGATCCGGGCGGCACGGCACGGCGGGCCCGCGCCCGGCACCGCGGCCGTCGTCACGCTGTTCGCGGCGGGGTACGCGGCGCTGGCGGGCCTGGCCTGCACCGTCCTGGCCGGGTACCCGGCGACCGCGGGCGGTGCCCTGGTCACCGTGGCGGCGGCCGGGGCGGCCACGCTGGTGACGTGGCGCTTCGTGGCACCGGCCCCGTCGGCGCTGCGCCTGTGGGCGGGCGCGGCCGCGCTCGCGACCGGCATCACCGGAGCGGGTGTCGCCGGGGCCGGCCCGGCGGGCGCGGCCGACGCCGGCGGCGGCCCGCCGAGCGACCACGCGCACGGGCACGGCGTCCCGGTGACCTCGCTGCGCGGCCCCACCACACCGGAGCCGGGTGGCACGGTACGCCGCTACACGCTGACCGCCCGCACGGCGACCGTCACCCTGTCCTCGGGACGCCGCGTCGAGGCGTGGACCTTCGACGGAACGGTGCCCGGCCCCCCGCTCACCGCGACCGAAGGGGACCTGGTCGAGGTCAGGCTGCGCAACGCCGACATCGCCAGAGGCGTGACCCTGCACTGGCACGGCTACGACGTGCCGGCCGGCGAGGACGGCGTCCCGGGCATGACCCAGGAGGCCGTGACGCCGGGCGGGGAGTTCACCTACCGGTTCCGGGCCGAGCAGACGGGGACGTACTGGTACCACACCCACCAGGTCTCCGACATCGGCGTCAGGATGGGCCTGTACGGCACCCTCGTCGTCCACCCGCGCGGGCCGGCCGCGGAAGGGCTGGACCTGACGCTGCCCGTGCACGCCTTCGACGGCACCACCGTCTTCGGCGGCCATGACCGGCCCGCCGAGCACCGGGCCGCGCCCGGCGCCCCGGTGCGGCTACGCCTGGTCAACACCGACAACACGCCCCGCAGGTTCACGCTGACCGGCACCGCGTTCCGGGTGGTCGCCGTGGACGGCAGGGACGTCAGCGGCCCCGGCGAGCTGGAGCGGACCGCGGTGACCCTGGCCGCGGGCGGACGCTACGACCTGGCGTTCCCCATGCCCGCACGCCCGGTCGCGCTGCTCGCCGGCGACAACCCGGCCGGCGGCGTGCGGCTGCGACCGGACGGCTCCACACCCCCGTCCCCGGTCCGGAACAGCGGCGAGGACACCGGAGAGGACACCGGCGACTGGCCCGAGCTCGACCTCACCCGGTACGGCACGCCCGCGGCCGGGGGCGACGCGGCTCCCTGGACGGCGTTCGACCGCGACTTCACCCTCGTGCTCGACCGCGGTCTCGCCCTGGTGGACGGCGTGCCCATGTACGCGCAGACGGTCAACGGCCGCGCCTTCCCGGCCATCCCGGCCCAGCTGGTGCGTGAGAACGACCTGGTGCGGGTGACCGTCGTCAACCGCGGCCTGGAGGTCCACCCCTGGCACCTGCACGGCCACACGGTGACGGTGCTGTCGAGGAACGGCCGCCCGGTGACGGGCAGCCCGCTCCGGCTCGACACCTTCGACGTCCGTCCGGGTGAGGTGTGGCAGGTGGCCTTCCGAGCGACCAACCCCGGGCTGTGGATGAACCACTGCCACAACCTGACCCACGTCACCCAGGGGATGGCGCTGCACCTGGCCTACGAGGGTGTGACCACCCCGTTCGAGGGAGCCCACGGGGGCTGACCCGCCCCACCGGCCCGAGGAGACCCGCGCGCCGCGCGAACCGGCCCGGCTCCACGGCCGGTGGGGACTCCGGGCGCTCAGGCGGTGATGCGGTCGATCACCAGCGGCAGCAGGTCCGCGTCGGCGGTCTCGCCGACCGAGTAGGCGCCCTCCAACGCGGCGAGGGCGCGCTCGAAGCGGGAGGTCTCGTCGGCGTGCAGGGTCATCAGCGGCTGGCCCCGGCGGACCGGGTCGCCCGGCTTGGCGTGCAGGGTGATGCCCGCGCCGAACGACACCGGGTCCTCCTTGCGCTCGCGGCCCGCGCCGAGCCGCCAGGCGGCCAGGCCCACACCGTACGCGTCGAGCCTGGACAGCACGCCCGAGGAGGAGGCGGTGACCTCCATGGTCTCGGCGGCCTTCGGCAGCGGGGCGTCGGGGTCGCCGCCCTGGGCACCGATCATGCGGCGCCAGACGTCCATTGCCGAGCCGTCCTTCAGCGCCTCCTCGGGGTCCTTGCCCCCGGCCAGGCCGGCGGCCTGGAGCATCTCGCGCGCCAGCCGCACGGTCAGCTCGACCACGTCGGCGGGCCCGCCGCCGGCGAGCACCTCGACGGACTCGGCGACCTCCAGCGCGTTGCCCACGGCCCGGCCCAGCGGCCGGTCCATCGCGGTGAGCAGCGCGACGGTGGAGACCCCGGCGTCGGTGCCCAGCTCGACCATGGTGGTGGCCAGTTCGCGGGCCTGGTCCACGGTCTTCATGAAGGCACCGGAACCGACCTTGACGTCCAGCACCAGCGCCCCGGTGCCCTCCGCGATCTTCTTCGACATGATCGAGGAGGCGATCAGCGGGATCGACTCGACGGTGCCCGTGACGTCGCGGAGCGCGTAGAGCTTCTTGTCCGCCGGGGCCAGCCCTTCGCCCGCCGCGCAGATGACCGCCCCGGCCTCGCCGAGCACGTCGAGCATGCCCTCGGGGGACAGGGAGGCCCGCCAACCGGGAATGGACTCCAGCTTGTCCAGGGTGCCGCCGGTGTGGCCGAGCCCCCGGCCCGACAGCTGGGGCACGTAGCCGCCGCACGCGGCGACCAGCGGGGCCAGCGGCAGCGTGATCTTGTCGCCGACGCCGCCCGTGGAGTGCTTGTCCGTGGTGCGGCCGGGCAGCGACGACCAGTCCATCCGGATCCCGGAGCGGATCATCGCCTGGGTCCATCCGGCGATCTCACGCCGGTTCATGCCGTTGAGCAGGATCGCCATCGCGAGTGCGGACATCTGCTCGTCGGCCACGACGCCCCTGGTGTAGGCGTCGACGACCCAGTCGATCTGCTCGGCCGAGAGCTCCCGGCCGTCTCGCTTGGTGACGATGACGTCGATCGCGTCCACGGTCAGGCCCCCCGGCTCAGGTCGTCGGGCCCGAACGCGTACGGGAGGATCTCCGCCATCGGCCTGGGGCCGTCGACGGTCTCCACCAGCAGCTCCGGGCCGCCGAACTCGAACAGCAACTGGCGGCACCTGCCGCACGGCATGAGCAGCTCCTCGTGCCCGTCCACACAGGTGAACGCGACCAGCCTGCCGCCCCCGCTCGCCTGCAGGGCCGAGACCAGCCCGCACTCGGCGCACAGCCCGACGCCGTAGGAGGCGTTCTCGACGTTGCAGCCGGACACGATCCGCCCGTCGTCGACCAGCGCCGCGGCGCCGACCGGGAACTTCGAGTAGGGCGCGTAGGCGTTGCCCATGGCGCGTACGGCCTCGGCCTTCAGCGCCGCCCAGTCGATGGTGCTCACTTGCCCTGCCCCTTCCGGTACGGCACACCGTCGGCGGCGGGCGGGCGCAGGCGCTGGGCGGCCAGCGAGAGCACCAGCAGCGTGGTGATGTGCGGGGTGACCGAGGTGAACTCGGCCGGGATGCTGTCGGTCAGCGCGAACACGGCGAACACGACGACCGCCGCGATCCCGGTGATCAGCGCCGCCCGCATGCGGTTCTGCCGGACGAGCTGGTAGACGGCGACCGCGACGAGCAGGACCACCACCACCAGCAGCAGCGCGTGCACCGACTGACCGCCCCGGCGGAGCTGGAGCGCGTCGGTGTAACCGAACAGCGTCGCGCCCGCGGCCAGACCGCCCGGCCGCCAGTTGCCGAAGATCATGGCGGCGAGGCCGATGAAGCCACGGCCGCTGGTCTGCCCCTCGCGGTAGGCGCTGGCCGCGACCTGGGCGAGGAACGCGCCGCCGAGGCCCGCCAGGGCGCCGGAGACGACCACCGCGACGTACTTGTAGGTGTAGACGCTGACGCCGAGCGACTCGGCGGCCACCGGGCTCTCCCCGCAGGAGCGCAGACGCAGGCCGAAGGCCGTACGCCAGAGGATGTAGTACGTCAGCGGGACGAGCAGGATCGCCAGGATGGTGAGGAGCGAGACGTTGGTGAGCAGGCCGCGCAGGATGCCCGCCACGTCCGAGAGCAGGAACCACCCCTGCTTCTCCAACCACGTCAGCGGGTCGCCGACCAACGGCAGGCTCACCACCTCCGGCTTGGGCACCGGGGGCGACTGGGAGTCGCCGCCGCCCGGCATCTCGGCGAAGGTGACCTTGGACAGGAACTGGGTGACCCCCAAGCCCAGGATGTTGATCGCCACACCGGAGATGATGTGGTCCACGCCGAACGTCACGGTGGCGACCGCGTGCAGCAGGCCGCCGAGGGCCCCGCCGATCGCGCCCGCCACGACGCCCGCCCAGGGGTTGTCGAACTGCAGCGCGCCCCAGGCCCCGCACCAGGTTCCCAGGATCATCATGCCTTCGAGGCCGATGTTGACCACGCCGGCCCGCTCCGACCACAGACCGCCGAGTCCGGCCAGGCCGATCGGCACGGCCAGCGCGACGGCCGCGTTGATGGCGCCGGCGGAGGTGAGGTCGACGGCGCCGGTGACGGTGCGGGCGAACGAGAGCAGCAGGACGAGGGCGCCCAGGGCGAGCAGCAGGGTCTGCCCGGTGAGCCTGAACTTGCGGGCGACGGGGGCCTTCGGCTCCAGGAACGGAGCCTCCGCCGTGGTGAGGCCGCCTTTGCTCATACCGACGCTCCTTCGGCCGGGGCCGGGGTACCGCTCGCGAGCTCACGGCTGACCCGGCGCTGCGTGGCGGAGATCTGGTAGCGGTGGACCAGCTCGTAGGCGATGATCACCGAGAGCACGATCGTGCCCTGCATGATGGCGACGATGTCCGGGGAGACGTTCCGCAGCTGCAGGATGTTCGCCGAGGTGTTGAGGAAGGCCCACAGCAGGGCGCCGAACGCGATGCCGACCGGGTGGTTGCGGCCCAGCAGCGCGATGGCGATGCCGGTGAAGCCGAGCCCCGTGGGGAAGTCCAGGCTGTAGCTGTAGGAGGCGCCGAGCAGCTGCGGCATGCCGATCAGCCCCGCCATCGCCCCGGACAGGATCATCGCGATGACGACCATCCGCTTGACGTTGACGCCGCTGGCCACCGCGGCCGACTCCGAGCGGCCGGTGGCGCGCAGGTCGAAACCGAAACGGGTCCGGTTGAGCAGCACGTGGTACAGCACGCCCATCACGACCGCCAGGATGATCAGACCGAACACCTTGGTCTGGGTGCCGGGGATCAGCGCCAGGCCGGGCACCTGGCCGGACTCGGCGATCGGCCGGGTGCCGATGTTGTTGCTGCCCGAGACCTCGACGGCCAGGCGCTCCCGGTTGAGCAGCCAGGAGCCGAGCGCGGTGGCGATGGCGTTCAGCATGATCGTCGAGATGACCTCGCTGACCCCGCGCTTCACTTTGAGGAGCCCGGCGATCGACGCCCATCCCGCGCCGACCAGCACGGCGACGAAGACGATCAGGGCGATGTGCAGCGGGGCGGGCAGGGTGACCGCGCCACCGACGGCGGCGGCGATGAGTGCCGCCAGGCGGTACTGGCCGTCGACGCCGATGTTGAACAGGTTCATCCTGAACCCGATCGCCACCGCCAGCGCGGCCAGGTAGTAGGTCGTCGCCTCGTTCAGGGTCAGCACGAGCGAGCGCGGCTGCACGCCGTACTCGACCATGGCGACCAGCGTCTTGAACGGCGGGGCGCCCGTGAACCACAGGACGGCCATGGTGATCAGCGCGGCGAACGCGACGGCGAGGACGGGAGCGGCCAACGAGAGCAACCCCACCGGCGAGACCCGGCCGAGCAGGCGGTCGGTGAAGGTCGGCGCTTTCTGCTTCATACGGGCACCCCGGGTGCGGCGTGCGTGCGGTGGATGTTCATGCGTTCCTTCCGGCACCCGTCCGTACGGTTTCTCCCGCGCCCGTTCGCGCGAACCGTCCGGCACCCGTTCATGCGGCCTCTCCGGCACCCGTCATGGCGGAACCGAGCTGCTCGGGCGTCACGGTCGCCGGGTCCACGTCGGCGACGACCCGGCCGCGCAGGATCACCTTGAGCGTGTCGGACAGGCCGATGAGCTCGTCCAGGTCCGCCGAGATCAGCAGGACGGCCAGGCCCGCGGCGCGCGCGGCGCGCAGGTGGTCCCAGATCGCGGCCTGGGCGCCCACGTCGACGCCGCGCGTCGGGTGGGAGGCGATCAGGAAGACCGGGTCACCGCTCATCTCCCGGCCGACGATCAGCTTCTGCTGGTTGCCGCCGGACAGGGCCGCGGCGTCCACGTCGATGCCCGGCGTGCGGACGTCGTACTCCTCGACGATGCGCTGGGTGTCGCGGCGCGCTCCCGGACGGTCGATCCAGGGGCCCTTGACGTTCGGCGGCCGGGTCTGGTGGCCGAGGATCCGGTTCTCCCAGAGCGGGGCCTCCAGCAGCAGGCCGTGCCGGTGCCGGTCTTCGGGGATGTACCCGATGCCGGCCTCGCGGCGGCGCAGCGTCGTCCAGGCGGAGATGTCGTGCTCGCCGAGCCGGATCTCGCCGTGGGACGGGCGCATGCCCATGATGGCCTCGACCAGCTCGGCCTGGCCGTTGCCCTCGACACCGGCGATGCCGAGCACCTCGCCCTTGCGGATGTCGAAGTCGACGCCGTCGACGACGCGGCGGCCGTCCTGGGAGAGCACGGTCAGGCCCCGCACCGACAGCGCCACCACGTCGGTGACGGTGGACTCGCGGGTCTCCGGGCTGGGCAGCTCGCTGCCGACCATGAGCTCGGCCAGCTGCCTGGCCGTCACGTTCCGCGGGTCGACGCTGGCCACGGTCGTGCCGCGCCGGATGACGGTGATGGCGTCGGCGACCGAGAGGACCTCGTCGAGCTTGTGGGAGATGAAGATGATGGTCAGGCCCTCGCGGACCAGCTCGCGCAGGTTGTCGAAGAGCTCGTCGACCTCCTGCGGGACGAGCACGGCGGTCGGCTCGTCGAGGATGAGGATCCGGGCCCCCCGGTAGAGGACCTTCAGGATCTCCACTCGCTGCCGGGCTCCGACGCCCAGGTCCTCCACGGTGGCGTCGGGGTCGACACCGAGGCCGTACGCGTCGGAGATCTTCCTGATCTTCTCCCGGGCGGCGCCGAAGTCGACGGCCCCTCCACCTTTGCGGGGCTCGCTGCCCAGGATCACGTTCTCCAGCACGGTCAGGTTGTCGGCGAGCATGAAGTGCTGGTGGACCATGCCGATGCCGGCCGCGATCGCGTCCGTCGGGGAGCGGAAGTAGACAGCGTTCCCGTTGACCCAGATCCGCCCCTCGTCGGGGCGCTGCATGCCGTACAGGATCTTCATGAGGGTGGACTTGCCCGCGCCGTTCTCTCCGACGACGGCGTGCACATGGCCCTGCTGCACGAAAAGGGAGATGTCGCGGTTGGCGACGACGCCGGGGAACCGTTTCGTGATCCCCTCGAGTTCGACGGCCGGTGTCGGGATGCTGATGACGGCCTCCTCCGTACGGGTGGCCCTGATACGGAACGTAGAGCTGAGACTGCGGACGAAGGGCCCGGGGAGGTATCCACCGGGCCCTTCATTAGTACCAGGTAAAAGAGCAGGTCAGGAGGTCTTGTCCGGCACGGTGACCTCGCCGGAGATGATCTTCTGCTTGTACTCGTCGAGCTTGGTCTTGATGTCGTCGACCTGGCCGCCGGTGGTGGAGTAGTCGACGCCGCCGGACTTGAGGTCGTAGACCGTGCTGCCGGACTTGACCGAGTTGCCGGCGAAGCTCTTGAGGAAGTCGTAGACGGCCACGTCGACCTTCTTGAGCATCGAGGTCATGATGACGCCCTGCAGGTCGGCGGCCGCGGTCTTGGCCTGGTCGGAGTCGACGCCGATGGCCAGGCCCTTGGCCGCCTTGGCGGCCTCGAACACGCCGCTGCCGGAGCCCCCCGCGGCGTGGTAGACCACGTCGGCGCCCGCGTCGAACATGCCCTGGGCCGCGGTCTTGCCCTTGGCCGGGTCGTTGAAGCCGCTGAACTCCGGCGGCTCGCTCAGGTAGGCGGTCTCGATCTTGATGTCGGACTTGACCGCCTTGGCACCGGCGGCGAAGCCGGCCTCGAACTTGTTGATCAGCGGCGTCCGGACGCCGCCGACGAAGCCCACGTGGTTCTTCTTGCTCTTCAGCGCCGCGGCGGCGCCGACGAGGAAGGAGCCCTCGTGCTCGGCGAAGAGGAGGTTGGAGACGTTGGGGCCGGTGGCCGCGGCGTCGTCGACGATCGCGAACTTGATGTCGGGGAACTCGGCGGCGACCTTCTTCACCGGACCGGAGTACGCGAAGCCGACCGCGATGATCGGGTTGTAGCCGCCGGAGGCGAGCAGGCGGAGCCGCTCCTCCTTGGCCGCCTCGGTCTCGCCGTTGCCGGCTTCCAGCTCCTTGGTCTCGGCCAGGCCGAGCTCGGTCTTGGCCTTGTCCAGGCCGGCGGCGGCGGAGTCGTTGAACGACTGGTCGCCTCGCCCGCCGATGTCGTAGGCCAGTCCGACCTTCGCACCCGACGCGGCCGGCGCGCTGCTCGCGGCCCCGCTCGGCTGGGCCGACGTCGATTCCTCGCTTCCACCACACGCGGCAGCTCCCATGAGCATGCTGCCCGCCAGCGCGGTCGCGGCCAGCTTGCCGAATCGGTTCTGAAGCAAGATGGACTCCCTTCGCGTTCTCAGTGCACGCGCGAAGAGACGCACGGCAACCCTGCACGGAAGATAGTTGGTCCGTCAGAGTTGACCAAACCCGAGCACGAGTCCGAAACAGGTCCGTTATCCAGCTCAGGCCACCTTGTGACCCACGGGCCCCTATGGGGCTACCTGCGAGTAGGGTCCGGTTCGCGCCGCCCCGCGGGTGCCGCGTCGCCGACCGGCGTTCTACTGGTCGGCGTTCAGCGACACCAGGGGCTCGCCGGCCAGGGGCCGTCGGCCGTCCCAGAGCGCGGTCAGCGCGGTCGCGGCCAGGAAGCGCACCCCGACGCCGATGGCGCTCTCGTCGACGTCGAAGGTGCCCTGGTGGATGTCGGCCAGCTGCGCCGCGCCCGGCGTGCGGGTGCCGAGCCTGGCGTACGCGCCGGGGACGGACTCCAGGTACCAGCCGAAGTCCTCGCCGCCCAGGCTCTGCTCGGTCGGCATCGGGGCGCCCTCGCCGAGCACGCCCTCGGCGGCCTCGCGCAGCATCTGCACGCTGACCTCGTCGTTGACCACGGGCGGCACGCCGCGCGCGTACTCCATCTCGGCCTCGACGCCGTAGGCGCTCGCGACCGACTCCAGCAGCGTCTTGATCATGTCGGGGGCCGCGTGCCAGGCCGCCTCGTCCAGGCAGCGCACGGTGCCCTCGGCGATGCCGTCGTCCGGGATCGCGTTGGCCACCGAGCCCGCCTCAACCCGGCCCCAGACCAGGCTCAGCGACGAGCGGGGGTCGACCCGGCGCGACAGGGCGGCGGGCAGCTCGGTGAGGATCTTGGCGAGCGCGAACACCAGGTCGGCGGTGAGGTGCGGCCGGGCGGTGTGCCCGCCGGGACCGCTGACCCGGATGGTGACCTTGTCGCAGGCGGAGGTGATGGCGCCGGGCTTGAGACCGACCTTGCCGACGTCGAGCCGGGGGTCGCAGTGCAGGCCGAAGACGCGGTCGACGCCGCTGATGCCGCCGGAGGCCATGACCTCCAGCGCGCCGCCGGGCAGCTCCTCGGCGGGCTGGAAGATCAGCCGGACCCGGCCGGGCAGCAGGCCGGCCGCGGCCTGCTGGGCGAGGAAGAGCCCGGTGCCGAGCACGACCGTGGTGTGCACGTCGTGGCCGCAGGCGTGGCACACGCCGGGGACCGTCGAGCTGTAGGGCACGTCCTTCTCGTCCGGAACGGGAAGCGCGTCGAGATCGGCGCGCAGCGCCACGGTGGGCCCGTCACCGCTGCCGAGGTCGCAGATCACCCCGGTGCCGCGCGGCAGCACCGAGGGCGACAGGCCGGCGGCGGTCAGGCGCTCCACGACACGCTGCGTCGTGCGGTATTCGGCGAACGCGAGCTCGGGATGCATGTGCAGGTCTTTGCGGAAGTCGATCAGTTCCCGCTCGCGACCGGCGAGGAACGTGTCGAGCTCTCCCCGCAAATTACGCCCCCGCATTGCTTCACCGTCCCATCCGCGCCGGCGACCTCGATCCTCGACGCACCGTGCCACTGCCCAGGATCCCGACGTCCATGAGGCAGTCGCTGAAAAAGGCGATCGCCGCGCCGACGGGCCGGAGTGGGTCTCACAAGCCGTGTCCGCGCGGACTGATGAGCGCCGGCGCGGGAGCGGCAGGCCGTTTGTGCGGGGCCGCCGTCACGTCGGCGATGACTTCGACTTTATCTCTCCCGCGCAGCACCTCGCCGTCATCTCCGCCAAATGTTTTGTCGCCTCATGCACCTCTTCTGCATCCGCTGACCCAAGAACACCAGAACCGATGGCTCGGATTGACTACGGGAAGGTAGCCACACCGGGTGGCGAGCCGTGCGGGAATGGCAGTCCGGGGCCGCCGCCAAACATCGCCGACCTGGCAACTTACGTGGCCTCAGGTGCCGTTCATCGAACCAGTCGGAGTGATGTAAACCGGATGAAGGCATGGTTCACTCCGCATATGATCACGAAAATCCCATTCGGGGAGAGGCAGTCGCGACTGAGCATATTCGAACCGGACGAGGGAACCCTGCTGGTCATCCCCTCGCTGTCCCTCCCCCAGGATGAGCTGCGCAGGATCACCGGGGCCCTCTGCTACGAGGAACGGCTGCTGTTCCTCCTGCTCACCCTGAGGAGCCCAGGCGTCGACGTCATCTACCTGACCTCGACGCCGGTGGACGGCGCGATCGTGGACTACTACCTGGGCTTCCTCGACGATCCCGACGAGGCGCGCACGCGACTGCAAATGATCAGTTTGGATGATCCGCACACGCACCCGCTGAGCGAGGCCCTGCTCCGCCGCCCGGACGTGATCGCGCGCATCCGCGCCGCGCTCGGCGGCCGTACCGGAAACCGGAGCGGTGCCGGTGGCGGGAGCGGTGCCGGGACCGGGAACGTGGACGTCGGTGGCGGCGTCGGCGGGGAGCGCGTCGGGGAGCGCGTCGGCAAGGACGCCTGGATGGTGCCGTTCGTGGTGAGCGAGTACGAGGAACGCCTCGCCGAGATCCTCTCCCTGCCGATCTACGGCCCGGCCACCTCCCTGGCCCATCTGGGCTCCAAGAGCGGCGGACGCGTGATCGGCGAGGAGGCCGGCGTGCCCGTGGTCAGAGGCTTCGCCGATCTGCGGTCGCTGACCGAGGTGGAGCACGCCGCCCGCGCGCTGAGCCCGGCGGGCAGGCTGATGGTCAAGCTCAACAACAGCTACTCGGGCCTCGGCAACGCCATCGTGACCGCGGACGGACGGCCGCTGGCCGCGTCCCCCACGAGTTTCTCCGCGGCCGACGAGAACTGGACGACGTTCGCCGAGAAGATCGCCGAACGCGGGGCGGTGATCGAGGAGTTCCTCGAGGACCGGCCCCTGCGCTCCCCCAGCGCCCTGGCCAGGATCACCCCCGGCGGGGTCTACGACGTGGTCGCCACGCACGAACAGGTCCTCGGCGGGCCCAACGGCGACGTCTACCAGGGCTGCGCCTTCCCCGCCCGGCCGGAGTACCGCGCCCAGCTGAGCGCGTGCGCCGAGCGCATCGCCCGCGCCCTGGCGGCACGCGGGGTGGTCGGGCTGTTCGGGGTGGACTTCTTCGCCGTCAAGACCGACGGCGGGTACCGGACGCTGCTGTGCGAGATCAACCTGCGCATCGGCGGCACCACCCACCCCTTCGGCGCCGCGCTGCTGACCACCGGCGGCTCCTACGACCCGGGGAGCGGCACCCTGATGTGCGGCGACCAGCCCAAGTACTACGTGGCGACGGACAACTGCTCCGCCCCCTGCCTGCGGGGCCGCACCCCGGGTGAGGTCGTCAAGATGGTCCACGACGAGGGACTCGGCTTCGACCGCGACAGACGCACGGGCAACGTGCTCCACCTGCTCGGCGCGATCCCGGAGTTCGGCAAGCTGGGATTCACCAGCATCGGGAACTCCGCGGAGGAGGCCGCCGAACTACACCGGCGGACGCTGCGAACGCTGTGCCCACCCGCGTAGGCCGATCACGCCCAGCGCGACCGCGAGCACGATGTTGACGGCGATCAGGATGCCGTGCACCACGTAGAAGGACGTCGGGTGGCCGTCCGCCAGGTTGAAGCCAAGATTGATCCATTCAAAGATCATGAAAGCGGCAAGGCCGATCAGGAATCCGGCTGTCTTTCGCGACATGTGCATGGTGTCAGTATTCCGCCGAGTGGTCCCGCCCTGGTCAGGGCATCGATAACTCCATGCGAACCCGCACGAAGCTACCCTGAGATCATCATGGGGACGAAACATCTCGCGCCCGTCGGGGTGCTGCTCGCGGCGACCGCCTTCCTCGGCACTCCCGCGTACGCCGGGTCTCCCGGCGTACCCGCGAGCGCAGGCGCGCCGCTCCGGTCCGGGCACGGCGGGTCCGGACCGGCCCGGACCGGTGGGACCGGGCCGGGCGAGGGGGTTGAGCGCGAGCCCGTCGGCGGCCCCCTGCTGGACAGGCGGGGCGTCACCGTCTCCCCCGGGGTGAAGGCCCCGCCCAAGACGGCCGCGAAGTCGTACGTGATCGCCGACGCCGAGACCGGCGAGGTGCTGGCCGCCAAGGACGCCCACGGGCGCTACCTTCCGGCCAGCACCCTGAAGGCCCTGACCGCCCTCACCCTGATCCCCAAGCTCGACAAGAAGCAGAAGGTCAAGCCGAGCAGGAACGCGGTGAACCAGGAGGGCAGCGCCGTCGGCCTCGTCACCAAGCCCCTCTACACCGTCGAGGACCTGTTCAAGGCGCTGATGCTGGTCTCCGGCAACGACTCCGCGATGGCGCTGGCCGAGGCCAACGGCGGCCTGGCCGCCACCCTGACCGACATGAACGCCGAGGCCAGGCGGTTGCAGGCGTTCGACACCGTGGCCAAGACCCCGAGCGGGCTCGACAAGCCGGGGCAGAGCAGTTCGGCCTACGACCTGGCGTTGATCGCCCGAGCCGGTCTGGCCAATGCTGATTTCCGCCGATATATCAGCATCAAAACCGATAAGTTCCCGGCACCCAAGGGTTACTACGAGATCGGCAACCACAACAAGCTGCTCTGGCGCTACAAGGGAATGATCGGCGTCAAGAACGGCTGGACCTCCAAGGCCCAGGGCAGCTTCGTCGGCGCCGCCCGGCGCAACGGGCACACGGTGATCGTCTCGATCATGCGCCACAACGGCTACTTCTGGGACGAGGTCGCCGACCTGCTCGACTGGGGCTTCGCCAACCGCGGCAAGGCGGCCCCGGTCGGACGGCTGGTCGACCCCCTCCCGGCGACCGCCCCGACACCCGTCGGCCCCGTCACCGGCCCGGCCGCCTCGGCGCCCCCGGCGTCCCCGGTGACGCCCGCCCCGGCGGCCTCCTCCCCGGCTCCCGGCGCGTCCGGAGCCACGGGGAGCGGCGGGATCGGGTCGATCGGCTACTACGTCCTGGGCGCGGGCCTGCTCGGCGGCCTGGCCTGGCTGGCCTACGGCCTGCGCAGGCGCTT
Source organism: Streptosporangium fragile (assembly GCF_039534445.1). Taxonomy (NCBI): domain Bacteria; kingdom Bacillati; phylum Actinomycetota; class Actinomycetes; order Streptosporangiales; family Streptosporangiaceae; genus Streptosporangium; species Streptosporangium fragile. Next base: position 60,953 of record NZ_BAAAVI010000037.1, read on the forward strand.
CCGCTAGGCCATGGAGGTTCCCGGGCGACACCTCGGTGCGGACATCGGCGGCTCACCGCGATACGCCGACGGCCACGTGAAGGGTTCCCCCGGCCGGGCGCGGGGACGTCCCGGATGCCTCGTCGGCGGGGAGGTTCACCGCGCGTCCCAGGGGTGCGGTGCCCGTGCGGTAACGCCGCGGGGGACCATGGACGCTTTCCCCGTCAGGCCTCGCTCTCGCGCGGCTCCGGGGCGGGGGTCGCAGGCAGGGCCCGGGTTCCCACGACGGCGAGGGCGACGGCGACCGCCAGGAGCGCCGCGGCCTGGATGAGCGTCACGGTCGTGATGACCCGGCCCGCCTCGTCGGCGACGTCGAACTGGAGCACGGCGAGCCGGTTGCAGAACACCGGCACCGCCAGGATGGCCAGGGCCAGCGGCCACGAGGGGGTGCGCCGGGCGGGGGCGTAGGCGTACACGCAGAGGCAGGCGATCCCCGTGCCCAGGATCAGCGTGCTCGCCAGGCCGGACCCACCGAGCCACGGCCACCACCAGGCGGGGGTGTCCGGGGAAGGCCTCACCAGCCGGTGAAGCGTGATGATCGCGGCACCGGCGGCGAGGGGCAGCGCGAGCGTCCATGGGGAGCGGCGGACCGGCGGGGCGTCGCGGTGGTAACCGGCCCACAGGGCGAGCAGGATGAGGGCGGACGTCGACACCCGGGTCACCAGACCCGCGGTGGCCTCCCCCCACCACACCGCGGCGGCCAGGTTGTACAGGTCCGGCGCGAAGGCGGGCAGGGACAGCCATCCGGCGGCGCGCACACGGCCCAGGACGAGCGCCGCGAAGGGGAGCATCCATAAAGTGCCGGACAGGTTCCCCAGGACGCCCACGAGCCTGTCCGGCGACCCCGGAGCTCCGAGCACCTGCGCCAGGACGGGGTCGGGGACGCCGATCACCCCGTACATGCGCAGGGTCATCTCAAGAATCGCCACGCTGAGGGCGGCCTGGAAGAACAGCCCGAGGAAGGCCGCCAGGCGGACCGTCTCTCCCCACGAGCGGAACCTCGGCGCCGCCCCGGCGCCCCCGAGGCGGACCCGGACCGCCAGCGCGGCGACGCTGGCGACCTCCGACCAGTGGGGCCGCGGGTTGTCCTCGTCGGAGACGTCCGGAGAGCCCTCCAGGAGGGCGGAGACCATCTCCTCCTCGCGCTCGGCGCGGTAGGAGGCGGGCAGCAGGCGCAACCAGGCGCGGTAACGCCTCTCCAGAAGGCTCATCGGCTCTCCAGACGGGCTCATCGGCGCGACGTCCTCTCCCGGGTCTCCATCCGGCCGCGCACAGGGCGGGTCTCCGTCCGGCCGCTCACGGGGCGGGTCTCCGACCGGCCACTCACGGGGCTGGTTCGCACACGAGGCCTTACGAGCGCCTCTCGCGACGTCTCACGAAGTTTCACGCGCATCCTCCCGACGGCTTCACGCAGAGCCTCACGCGGGCCCTTCCGCGACGGACGGGCGCCCCGGACGGGCACGGAGGCGGTCGACGGCGGCCCTGGCGTTCTCCGCGAGCCGGACGGCCTCGGCCTCCAGCGCCCGGGAGCCCGCGTCGGTGAGCCGGTAGTAGCGGCGCAGCCGCCCCTGCTGCACCTCCTCGCGGTCGAGTGCCACCAGCTCCTCGGCGGCCAGCCGGTCGAGCACACCGTAGAGCGTGCCGACCTTGAGCCGCACCCGCCCGCCGGACAGTCGCTCGACCTCCTGCACGATCCCGTAGCCGTGCCGCGGCTCGTCGACCAGCGCGGTGAGGACGAAGAACGCCGGCTCCGTCATCGCCTTTCCACTCATGCCCACAGCATATATCGGAACGCATGATATCAAGCAGCAGAAAACATGGGGAGGACGGAAGAACGCCTCCGCCACGTACCGGTGCGGGGAACGTCCCTGCCGGTACGGGCGACGCCTCCACCCGGACACGACGCGGGGCCCTGGACGGGTACGGCGCCGCACCTCAGGTGGGCAGGGCGCCCGAGGGGACCGGGGTGGGGTCGGGCGGCGGCCCCAGGGAGGCGGTCGCGGTCCAGGCGGCGGCGTACAGGATCACCCGGGCCGAGAGGTTGATCCAGACCAGCAGGCCGACCATGACGGCGAAGACCCCGTAGATGGGGTTGTTCAGCGTGCCCGACAGGATCAGCGCGGCGAGTTGCTTGAGCGCCGCGAAGCCGGCCGCGCCCAGCAGGGCTCCGCGCAGCAGCGTCCGGAACGGTTGCCGGGCGCGGCCCAGCCAGCCCAGGAGGATCAGGAAGACGACGACGTCGGCCAGCACGCTGACCGCGAGACCGGCGAACCAGACCGCGACGGCGCCGGCCGCCGACTCCGCCAGGCCCAGCCACCCGGCCACGGTCCCGCTGGCCTGGGTGGCGAAACCGCCGACCACCGCCGACAGGACCATCGTGACGCCGAGCAGGACGAGCGCGGCCAGGTCGCGGAGCTTGGCCAGGACGAAGGTGAGCGGCGCCTCGGTCGTCATGAAGACCTCGCGGAGGGCGCCGCGCAGGGCGTCGATCGCGCCGAGCCCCGCGTAGAGCAGGCCGAGCAGACCGATGATCCCGGCGCTGGCCCGCGAGTCGGCGATCTGCTGGATCGGCAGGCGCTCGGCGAGGCCCGGCAGGTACTCGTCGATCGCCTTCTGCAGGGCGGTGATCGCGTCGGGCCTGACCGAGAGGAAGTACCCGAAGACCGCGAAGGCCAGCGCGATGATCGGGAAGAACGACAGGAAGGCGAAGTAGGTGACGGCCCCGGCCAGCCGGTCGCCGGACTGCAGCTGGTAACGATGGAAGGTTCTGATCAGATGGTCGAACCAGAGCCAGCGCACCCGGGCCGAGCCGATTGTGGTTCTGCCCCATTCACGGACTACTTGGGCACGTTCCTGCACGCTTGTCACGTGCGTCCCCTACCCTGTCACCGCCGCCCCGATCGCCGGACGGCGGTGAAATGCCGCTGTGCGTGCCCGCGGGCTCACACCGCGGGCAGGAACCCCGCCCGGTCGCGCACCTTCGCCATGGTCTCCGCGGCCACCGCGCGGGCCCGTGCGGCGCCGACGGCGAGCATGCGGTCGAGCTCGGCCTCGTCGGCCAGCAGCTTCTCGGTCCGCTCCCGGATCGGCGTGAAGGTGTCGACGACCAGCTCGGCCACGTCCTTCTTGAAGGTGCCGTACCCCTGCCCGGCGTAGCGGGCCTCCAGCTCGGGGATCGGCGTGCCGCTGAGCGCGGACTGGATGCGCAGCAGGTTGGTGACGCCCGGCTTGTTCTCCTCGTCGGCGAGGACTTCGGAACCGGTGTCGGTGACCGCACGCATGATCTTCTTGCGGAGCGGCCCCGGCTGCTCCAGCAGGTCGAGGATGCCGGCGGGCGAGGAGGAGGACTTGGACATCTTCGACGTCGGGTCCTGCAGGTCGGTGATCTTCTCGACGCCCTTGACGATGTGCGGCTCGGGCAGCGTGAAGGTCTCGCCGAAGCGGTGGTTGAAGCGCTGCGCGAGGTCGCGGGTGAGCTCCAGGTGCTGCTTCTGGTCGGCCCCGACCGGGACCTTGTTGGCCTGGTAGAGCAGGATGTCGGCGGCCTGCAGGATCGGGTAGGTGAACAGCCCGACGCTGGCCGAGCTCTCCCCGAACTTGGCCGACTTGTCCTTGAACTGGGTCATCCGGCCGGCCTCGCCCATACCGGTCAGGCAGATGAGGATCCAGGCCAGCTCGGTGTGCTCGCGGACGTGGCTCTGCAGGAAGACCGTGGACCGCTCGGGGTCGAGGCCGACCGCGAAGAGCTGGGCCGCGGCGACCCTGGAACGCCTGCGCAGCGCCTCGGGCTGGTAGTCCACCGTGATCGCGTGCAGGTCGACGACGCAGTAGAAGGCGTCGTGGCCCTCCTGGAGGGCGACGTACTGGCGTACGGCGCCGAGGTAGTTGCCCAGGTGGAAGGAGTCGGCGGTGGGCTGGATGCCCGAGAGGACGCGAGGACTGGCCATAGCACGCAATTGTGTCAGTTGTCGGGAGTGCTTGGTGCCTCCGGGCGGGGAACGCGCCGCTTGATTCTGACCCGCGCGACCCGGCGGCCGTCCATCTCGGTCACCGCCATGTCGAAGCCGGGAATCTCCACCCGCTCCCCCAGCGCCGGCAGGTGGCCCAGGGTGGACATGACGAAACCGCCGAGGGTCTCGTACGGGCCGTCGGGCAGGCGGATCCCGGTCTCGGCCGCCACCTCGTCGAGGTTGGCCAGCCCGTCGAGCTCGACCTCCCCCGCGGGCAGCACGACCTGCTCGTCGGCCACGTCGTGCTCGTCGCGGATGTCGCCGATGAGCTCCTCGACCAGGTCCTCCAGGGTGACGATGCCGGCCGTGCCGCCGTACTCGTCGACCACGATCGCCAGGTGGTGCCCCTCCCCGCGCATCTCCGACAGCGTGGCCATGACCCGTTTGCTGGCGGGGACCATCTTGACCGGGCGGATCGGCACCAGCTCGCCGATCGGCTCGATGGACCCGGTCAGCACCGGGTCGAGCAGGTCGCGAATGTGCACGAAGCCCACGATGTCGTCGTAGGAGTCGCGGTAGACGGGGAAGCGCGAGTGCGGCATGGCCGCGGCCAGCACCGCCGCCTCGGCCAGCCGGGTGTCGACGGCCATGAACTCCACTTCGGTGCGGGGCAGCATCACCTCGCGGACCTGCCGCTTGCCCGCCGCGAAGACCTCCCCGATCAGGTGGCGTTCGTCGGCGGTGAGCTCCTGGTGGCCGACCACCATGTCGCGCAACTCCTCGGTGGAGATCTCCTCGCGGTCCGCCTCGGGGTTGCCGCCGAGCAGCTTGACGACCCCGTCGGTCGACTTGGAGAGCGCCCAGATGACCGGCCGCGAGAGCGCGGCCATCCGGTCGAGGAACGGCGCGACCAGCAGGGAGATGCCCTCGGCGCGCTGCCGGGCGATCCGCTTGGGCGCGAGCTCGCCCAGCACCAGCGACACGTAGGAGATCGCCAGCGTGACCAGCACCAGGGCGAGCGGGGCCGTCACGGCCTGCGGCACCCCCCAGCCGGTCACCACGGGGATGAGGTCCCGGGCGAGGGTGTCGGCGCCGAACGCGGCCGACAGCATGGTCGCCACCGTGACACCGATCTGCACGGCCGACAGGAACCGGTTCGGGTCGCGGGCGAGCTTGGCCGCCCGCGCTCCCCGGCGGCCGCGGGCGGCGAGCCTTCGCACCTGGCTCTCCCTGAGGGAGACCATGGCCATCTCGGCCGCGGCGAAGAACCCCCCGATCAGTACGAAAAGCATGACCAAGGCGATGTTCGCCAGGACGCTGTTCACGCGATCGTCTCCGTCATGGCCGCCGCCCGACGCGGCGGTGGCCGATATTTGATGTGCCAGCATATGCTGGCGGTAGGCTTACAAAAATAAACAAGTCCAAACAACATCGAACAGGAGGCCTCGTGAAGCTGCTGGTCACCGGAGGCGCCGGATACATAGGCAGTGCCGTGGCGGCGCAACTCGTCGAAGCCGGCCACCAGGTCACCGTGCTGGACGACCTGTCCACCGGGCACGCCGACGCCGTGCCGCCGGGTGCCCGCTTCGTCGAGGGCTCGATCACCGAGGCGGCCGACGTGCTGACCGGAATGGACGGCGTGCTGCACTTCGCGGCCAAGTCGCTGGTCGGCGAGTCCGTGGAGCGGCCGGGGCTCTACTGGGCGCACAACCTCGGGGGCACCCTGGCCCTGCTGGACGCGATGCGCGGCGCCGGGGTGGGGCGGATCGTCTTCTCCTCCACCGCGGCCACCTACGGCGAGCCGGAGCGCTCCCCCATCCTGGAGACCGACCCCACCCGGCCGACCAATCCCTACGGCGCGTCCAAGCTCGCCGTCGACACCGCGCTGACCGCGTTCGCCGGAATGTACGGCCTGGCCGCGGTGAGCCTGCGCTACTTCAACGTGGGCGGCGCCTACACCGCGGAGGACGGGCGCGTCTACCGCGAACGCCACACCGTGGAAACCCACCTGATCCCCAACATCCTCGCCGTCGCGCTCGGCGTACGCGACTCGGTCAGCGTGTTCGGCACGGACTACCCCACCCCCGACGGCACATGCGTGCGCGACTACATCCACGTGGCCGACCTGGCCAGGGCGCACCTGCTGGCGCTGGACGCCTGCACGCCCGGCGAGCACAGGATCTACAACCTGGGCAACGGCACCGGCTTCTCGGTCCAGGAGGTGCTGTCGGTCTGCCGCGAGGTGACCGGGCACGAGATCCCCGCGATCGTGCGCGAGCGCCGCGCCGGCGACCCGGCCGTGCTGGTGGCGTCCTCCGAGAAGATCCAGCGCGAGCTGGGCTGGAAGGCCGAGCACCCGTCCGTCCGCGACGTCGTCGCCGACGCCTGGGCCGCCCTGTCCCGCTGACGGGATCCCGCCGAGGTGGCCGTGCTCCGTCGGGCTCCGTCGGGCTCCGTCGGGCTCCGTCGGGCTCCGTCGGGCTCCGTCGGCGGAGCCCCGTCACGCCGGCCCGGACCCACCGGCGGGTCCGGGCCACACCGGTGCCGTCCGCTCCGACGGGTCCGGGCCGCACCGGCGGAGCCCCGCCCCGCCGTTTGACGGGGTCCGGCCGCGGCCGGACCGGTGCCGTCCGCTCCGGCCGGCCTACCCCAGCCTGAGGCGGGCCGTGTTGTTGGCCGGGCGGCGGTCGCCGAGCCTGACGGAATAGACGGTCGCCTCGGCTCGCGGACCACGCTTGCGGGCGACGAAGGCGAGCCGGAGACTCAGCCGCTCGCCCGGACCGACCGCGCGCAGGGCGCAGCCGAGGGAGCGGGGCCTGGGGTCGCACCGCGCCCCCTTCGCTCTCAGGAAGCGCGCACCGCCGGTGTCGAAGAAGAGCGCGGCGTCGCGGACACGTTTCGGCCCCCGATTGCGCACCACGGCCGCCATCGTGACCATGCGCCCGGCACGTGCCCTCCTGGAGAGCCTGACCGCCAGGTCCGTTCCCTCGTCCAGCCTGGTCAGGGTCTCGGCGGAGTTGTCGGCCTCGTCGCCGTCCACGACCTCGGAGGAGAGCGTCGCGGTCGCCCTCAGCGGGCCGCGGGCTCCCGAGCCGACCACGCCGTTGATCGTCACCCCGCCGGTCTCCCCGGCCGGCACGTCCTTGCCCGACGCGCAGACCACCTCGTTGGCCGTACTCCCCGGGCGGCACTCGGCCACGTCGACGCTGAGCACCTCCACCCCGGCCGGCAACCGGACGGTGAGCACGGGCAGCACCGCGTCACCGGGCCCGGCGTTACGCACCTCCGCCCGGTAGGTCAGCGGCTGCCCCGGCTGGGCGACCGGCGGCGAGGCCGAGAGCCGGACCGACAGGTCCGCTCGCCCCGGGTCCGTCTCCCCAGGCCCGGCGAGCACCAGCCCGGGCACTGCGGCGAGAACGATACTGATCACCCCGGCGACGACCCGCACCACACCCTGCCCCTTGCACACCGATCCCCTGACCATCAATGATCATTGAACGCCGACGCACCCACCTTCGCGATGATCGACACGCCGCGTTTTCGCAGCTCACAACCCTCTTTTGCGCTTCGGGCAGCGGACTCGGCCCACCCCCGTCCCGGCCCTGCGTACCCCCGGCCCCGGCCCCGCGCGCCCCCGTCACCGGTCCCGTCCACCCGCGCCGCCTCCCCACCCCGGTCACGACCGGCCCGCGCCGCCTCCCCACCCCGGTCCCGTCCACCCGCGCCGCCTCCCCACCCCGGTCACGACCGGCCCCCACCACGCCTCCCGGCCGCCCGGTGTGCCCGGGGCCCCTTTCGTATCCCGGAACGCGAAAGGGGCCCCGGCAAGCCGGAGCCCCTTTTCGGCGGCTGGTGGAACCTCGGACGGAGGTCTCAGATGAGGCCGAGCTCGCGCACGGCGGTGCGCTCCTCCTCAAGCTCGCGCACCGAGGCGTCGATCCGCTCGCGGGAGAAGGCGTCGATCTCCAGGCCCTGGATGATCTCCCACTTGCCGTCACGGGAGGCGACGGGGAAGGAGGAGATGAGGCCCTCGGGCACACCGTACGAACCGTCGGACGGGATCGCCGCGGAGGTCCACTCGGTGCCGTTGACCCAGTCGAAGACATGGTCGATCGCGGCGTTGGCGGCCGAGGCGGCCGAGGACGCGCCACGGGCCTCGATGATCGCGGCACCGCGCTTGGCGACGGTCGGGATGAACGTGTCACGCAGCCAGGCCTCGTCCACCAGCTCGGCGGCGATCTTGCCACCGACCTCGGTGTGGAACAGGTCGGGGTACTGCGTGGCGGAGTGGTTGCCCCAGATGGTCATCTTCTTGATCTCGGTGACCGGGACCTGGAGTTTGGCGGCGAGCTGGGACAGGGCGCGGTTGTGGTCGAGGCGGGTCATCGCGGTGAACCGCTCGGCCGGGACGTCCGGGGCGCTCTGCTGGGCGATGAGCGCGTTGGTGTTGGCCGGGTTGCCGACCACCAGCACGCGGATGTCGTCGGCGGCGTGGTCGTTGATCGCCTTGCCCTGCGGGCCGAAGATGCCGCCGTTGGCCTGGAGGAGGTCACCGCGCTCCATGCCCGCGGTGCGCGGGCGGGCGCCGACCAGCAGCGCGACGTTGGCGCCGTCGAACGCCTTGTTCGCGTCGTCGGTGATCTCGATGCCGCTCAGCAGCGGGAACGCGCAGTCGTCGAGCTCCATCGCGGTGCCCTCGGCGGCCTTCACCGCCTGCGGGATCTCCAGCAGGCTCAGCTTGACCGGGACGTCGGCGCCCAGCAACTGGCCCGAGGCGATGCGGAACAGCAGCGCGTAGCCGATCTGACCGGCGGCGCCGGTGACGGTGACCTTTACGGGAGTCTGGGCCATGACCTTCCCCCACTCGAAGGATGAATTGTGACGCTCGGATGCTACCCGTCCAGGGCCGTCGGCCTTCCGGCGAGGCCCTGATCGGCCTCCGGCGCGGCGCCGTACCCCCGGACGGGCTCCCGGCCGTGCCCGGGCTGGGCCCCGGACGGGCCCCCGCTGGGCCCGACCATGTCCGCGGCCGGGCTACCGCGCGGGGGCCAGGCCACGGGGTTACCGGCAGGCGGACATGGTGGGGACGTCGTTCTCCCGGCTGGGGAACTCGACGTTGGAGAAGTGCTTGTCGAGCAGCCTGCCGACCGTGCCGTTCTCGTAGAGGTCGGTGATCACGTCCTTGACGGCCTCGCAGGTGCGCACATCCCCCTTCTTGAGCGCCACCGCGTAGCGCTCGTCGGTGAGTTTCAGGCCGAGCACCTTGTAGCGGGTGCTCTCCCGGTTGCCGTAACCGGCCAGCAGCAGGTCGTCGCCGGGGATCGCGTCGACCTCGCCCGCCTCCAGCTTGTCGACGCACTCGGCGTAGTGCTGGGCCGGGACCGGGGTGAGCCGCTGCACCTTCCGCTCCAGGATGGCCACCGAGGCGCTGCCGGTGGGTTCACAGATCCGGCGTCCCTCCAGCCCTCTCACGTTCAGGATGGGCGAGTCGGCCTTGACGAGGGCGTCGACATGGGCGACGTAGTACGGCCCGGCGAAGGTGACGTCGTCGGTCGCGTTGATCGGGTACGTCGCGAGGACCAGGTCGACGTCGCCGTCCGCCAGCAGCTTCGGCCGGTCCTCGCGGCGGGTGGCCTGGAAGGTCACGCCGCTCTCGGGCACCCCCAGCGCCTTGGCGATCTCCAGGGCGAGGTCGACCTCGAAGCCGCTCCATGTGCCGTCGGTGTTCTTCAGCGCGATGCCGGGCAGGAAGTCGCGCATGCCGATGGTGAGCTTGCGCGTCTTGGCCGCCTTGTCCGCCACCGAGGTGAACGGCGTCGCGCCCGCCCCCGTACCCGACCCCGCGCTCGACTTCGTGGGCCCGACGTCCGAACCCGACACCGGCCACCACCGCGTGGCGGCCACCGCCGCCACCGCGACCAGCAACACGGCCACCGAGGCGGCGATCCAGCGCCCCTTGCGCGACCTTCCGGACCCCCCGGACCCGCCGCCTCGGACCGACTCCGCCTGCCAGATCGGCGGCGGCACATCCGCCCGGTCATGCTTGTAGACCGTCTGCTCTGCGTGACTCGGAGACGAGGAGTGCTCGGGGTAGCTCTGGGACGAGGGATGCTCGGGGTAGCCGGACGGCGGACGGCGGTCTTGGTGGCCGTCCGCCGGGGAACGGCCCACGTATCCGGAGGACCGGGAGCCCTCTCTGCGGCCCGAGGACGGCGGACGCTCCGCGGGGCTTCGGAGAAGCTCCGTGGAGTCGTGTGAGGGCTCCTCAGGACCGGGTGAGGGCTCCGCGGGGGTGCGGGGAGGCAGGGGCTCACCGTGCGCGAGAGGCCGCCGCGTGTCCTGGCCCGGCAGGCTCACCCGGGTGGGATGGACGGGTTGGACCGGCGGGGGAGCTTGGGCCGGCCCGGAGGGCTGCGGAGGCTGGACGACCCGATCGGGCCGGTCCTGGGCGGGGTGCCGGGCGGGGAAGCCGGTGGAGGGCGGGGACGGACCGTCCTGGGGGGCGTCCGTCCCCGTACCGGACGACGGCCGGCCCGTTCTGCTGCCGGGGGCCCGGATGGGGCTGGTGGCGTCGCCCCCGTCACCGGACTCGGCGGGACGGTCGCCGGACGCGCCGGCCCGGTCCCGGCCGTGACCCTCGTCGTGGACCCGGTCGTGCCCCTCCCCCCGGGTGTGGTCGTCACCGCGGGGCCGCGCCGGGTCGACGGCGTCATGCGTCCGGTCGCGATCGTTCCTGCGGGTCGCGATCCGCGCGCCCTGGGTGAGGATCGCGGGCGAGGCGTTCGCCGTGTCGGAGTAACCGAGCAGCCGGAGCAGGAGCTGGTCGGCCGAGGGCCGCGCGTCGGGTTCCTTGGCCAGCGCCGAGCGGACCACGCCGCGCAGTGGCTCCGGCATGGGGCCGAGGTCGGGGTCGTGGTTGAGGATGCGGTTGAGCACCACCGCGATCGAGGCCCCCGCGAAGACCGTCTCGCCGGTCGCGGCGAAGGCGATCGTCGCCCCCCAGGAGAAGACGTCGCTGTACGGCCCGACGTCGGTTCCGGCGATCTGCTCGGGCGCCATGTAGGCGGGGGTGCCGATGGCCCGGCTGGTGATGGTGCCGGTGGAGTCGAGGATGCGGGCGATGCCGAAGTCGACCACACGCGGGCCGTCCGCGGCCATGAGCACGTTGTCCGGCTTGAAGTCACGGTGGACGATCGAGGCCTGGTGGATCGCGGTGAGGGCGGTGACCGTGCCGACCGCCAGCCGCTGCAGGGCGGACCCCCGGAGGGGCCCGTCGGTCTCCACGACCTCGCGCAGGGGCCTGCCCTCGATGTACTCGCTCGCGATGTAGGGGGTGTCGCCTTCGAGGTCGACGTCCAGCACGCTCGCCGTACAGAATGAGGCGACCCGCTGCGCCGCCCGCGCCTCCCGGGCGAACCGCGATCTCGCGATCGCGTCACCGGAGAACTTCACGTGCAGCAGTTTGATCGCCGCACGCTCCCCCGTGGCGTTGACCCCCAGGTAGACGACCCCTTGGCCGCCCTCTCCGATCCGCCCGAGGATGCGGAACGGACCAAGCTGGCGCGGCTCCCCCGGCTCCAGCGGCTCGATCTCCGGCATCATCGTCCCCACGTTCTCGTAATGTTCAACCTGCCAAACTTTACGGCGCCATGGCCCACCATCTTCCCCTGTTACCCCTACGTGACCTCAGATTTCCCGCCACCAGCCCCCGGTCGTCCGCCCCCGTCCCCGCGACGGCGGCAGATGTCCCCAGTCCCCAATGTCCGACAATCACCCAAATCTGGCGCTCCAGCCGCTTAGATCGCTACCGTTGAACGTCCCTCAGGCAAGCCGGAGCAAAAACGTCCATGCGCCGATATATCGGTTATCGCGAGTTCGTGCAGCGCGATCAGCGTTCCCTCGTCGGCACCGCCCTCCTTCTCACCGGCAGCCACGACCAGGCCATACGGCTCGCCCTGCGCTCCTTCCACACCGTGGCCCAGACCTGGCCGCCGCCGCTGTGGGAGAACCCGACGACGCACGCCCAGATCGCGCTCTACCGCCGCTTCCTCCAGCGGCCCGGTTCGGCGGGGTCCACCGCCCTGGTGCGGCTCCCACCCCGGCAACGGCTCCTCGTCGTCGCCTGCCTGCACGACGGCAGGACCCGCGCCGAGATGGCCGGCCTCCTCGGCGTGCCGGAGAAGACCGTCGAGGAGGAGATCTCCGACGCGGTGAAGACGCTGACCAAGGGCGACGAGAGCCGCCTGGTCACGCGGATGGCCAACGCGGCGGGCGAGGCCTCGGTCCCCGACCTCACCGAGCGGTCCATGCGCACGCTCCGGCGCAGGCGCACCCGGGGAGTGCTCCTCGGCGCGGCCGCGGTGCTCGTCCCCGTCGGCCTGATCGCCGGTTTCGCCCTGGTGCAGCAGGGCGAGGTGCTGAACTCGGCGCTGGGTGAGCGGAGCGGGCCCCGCTCCCCGCAGGCGGCGCCCGCCCAGGAGCCGGCCGCGGCGGTCTCCACCCCCGGGCCGGCCGTCACCCCCGCGCCGGGCGCCACCTCCGGGCCGGGCACCGCGTCCGGGCCGGGCGCCACCCCGAAGCCGTGGCAGGCCCCGCGGACGTCCGCGGTGATCCGCTACGCGATGCCCGAGCGCTGCCCGGACGGCGGCGGGGACACCCCGCCGCGGGCCGGTGAGGTGAGCTGCGCGGGCTGGACGCTGAAGCTGGTCTCCGACGGCCGCGGCGGCTCCGCGGAGTGCGAGGGCCGCGACCGTTGCGAGTCGACCCTGAGTCTCCCCGACGCGGCCCAGCGCCTGGCGCACGGCGACGACCGGGAGCTCCCCCGGCTGGCCCCCGCCATCAGCCCCGACGGGCACCGCGTCGCCTACCTCAGCGCCGCGGAACGCCGCTACGTCGCCCACGACCTGGAGAGCGGCGTGAAGCGCTACCTGTCGCCGGTCCTCGCCCCCGAGGACACCGAGGACGGCACGCTGGTGAGCGTCTCCTCCGACGGCCGCCGCTTCACCGTCACGCTCGGCGACCGGCGGCTGCAGACCGACTTCACGACCGGAGCCCTCACATCTGTGCCCGCAGGACAGGTGCCGGCGACGGAGAAGGCGGCGGACTGGCTCCGCGAGAAGTACGGCACCTGGAAGGACTCCCCCAGCGGCAAGTACGCCGCCGCGGTCACGCCCGACAAGGGCGGGCGGGAGAGCCTCCACGTCGTCGACGCGGGCTCCCGCCGGGTCTTCAAGCGCCTGTCGCTCCCCGAGGTCGAGCGGCCCGCCAGGGCCGAGGTCGTGGGCTGGCCGGGCACCCGCGAAGTGGTCGTCAAGATGAGCGCCGCCTCCGGCGGCGGGCTGCTGGGCTACTTCCGGATGGACGCCGTCACCGGCCGGGCCCGGCCCGTGGGCGGCCTCCCCGGCGGCGACCCGATCGTCCTGGGGGCCGCGACGGCCCTGTGACCCGGCGCCCAGGCCGGGGCTCTCCACCGGGCCCGCCCGGAGCCCGGTGGAGCCCCGCCGGGGTGATCCGCCAAGCCCGCGCGGAGCCGGCTTCACCGGAGGGATCCGTCAGGCCCGCGCAACGGGAGAAGGGCCGCCCGAGGGCGGCCCTTCGAACGATGCCGGGTGGCCGGTCAGCCCACCTTCTTCTTCAGGTTCTCGTCCAGGGCCGCCAGGAAGTCCTGGGTGGTCAGCCACTTGGCGTCGCCGCCGACGAGCAGGGCGAGGTCCTTGGTCATCTGGCCGCCCTCGACGGTCTCGATGCAGACCTGCTCCAGCTTCTCGGCGAACTCGATCACCTCGGGGGTGTTGTCGAGCTTGCCGCGGTGCGCCAGGCCACGGGTCCACGCGAAGATCGAGGCGATCGGGTTCGTGGACGTCGGGTTGCCCTTCTGGTGCTCGCGGTAGTGGCGGGTCACCGTGCCGTGGGCGGCCTCGGCCTCGACGGTGCGGCCGTCGGGCGTCATGAGCACCGAGGTCATCAGGCCGAGCGAGCCGAAGCCCTGCGCGACGGTGTCGGACTGGACGTCACCGTCGTAGTTCTTGCAGGCCCAGACGTAGCCGCCCTCCCACTTGAGCGCCGCGGCGACCATGTCGTCGATCAGGCGGTGCTCGTAGGTGAGGCCCGCCTTCTCGAAGTCGGCCCTGAACTCGGTCTCGTAGACCTCGGCGAAGATGTCCTTGAAACGGCCGTCGTAGGCCTTCAGGATCGTGTTCTTCGTGGAGAGGTAGACCGGGTAGTTACGGGCGAGACCGTAACGCATGGAGGCGCGGGCGAAGTCGCGGATCGACTCGTCGAGGTTGTACATGGCCAGCGCGACGCCGGAGCCGGGGAAGTCGTAGACGTCGAGCTCGATCGGCTCCGAACCGTCCTTGGGCGTGAAGGTGAGGGTGAGCGTGCCCTCGCCCGGGACCTTCAGGTCGGTCGCGCGGTACTGGTCGCCGAAGGCGTGACGACCGACGACGATCGGCTTGGTCCAGCCGGGGACGAGCCTCGGCACGTTCGACATGATGATCGGCTCGCGGAAGATGACGCCGCCGAGGATGTTGCGGATGGTCCCGTTCGGGGACTTCCACATCTTCTTGAGGCCGAACTCCTCGACCCGAGCCTCGTCCGGGGTGATGGTGGCGCACTTGACGCCCACGCCGTACTGCTTGATCGCGTTGGCGGCGTCGATCGTCACCTGGTCGTCGGTGGCGTCGCGGTGCTCGATCCCCAGGTCGTAGTACTTCAGGTCGATGTCGAGGTAGGGAAGGATCAGCTGGTCCTTGATGAACTGCCAGATGATCCGGGTCATCTCATCGCCGTCAAGCTCGACGACAGGACCCGCTACCTTGATCTTGGGCATGCGTGTGGTTCCCCTTCTGAACGGACAATGGCCAGACAGTCCCTTTTGAGGCTCACTGGCCGTTGAGGCTATCGGACGGCGGTAATCGCCTTGCAATCCACCCGTTCATCCCACCTATGGGCGTGGCATGAGGTCTGGATACGCCAGGACGATCGCGGCCGCCATCAGTGCGATTCCGAGAACCGCGAGCGTGATGGTGTCGGTCGCGGTGCGGCGCACGGCGAGCCGCCCGCCCCCGGCCAGCCGCGCCAGCGCCCCCAGCGTCAGGACGGCGCCGAGGGCGAACCCGCCCCAGTACGGGTCCACCAGGACCGCGTAGACCATGGCGAGGAGCGCACCCGCCACCACCAGCGGATACGGGCCCCAGCGGTCATCGGCGGGCCGGGCCGCGCGCGCGTTCACCGGCCCACCGTCCCCACTCGCGCCCGTCCCGCGGTGCGTGCCCGCGTACGGCCCGTCGCCCGTGCCGGTACCGGTCCCGCCACCCGTCCCGCGGTGCGTGCCCGCGTACGGCCCGTCGCCCGTGCGGGCACCGGGTTCGCCACCCGTGCCCGCGTCGGGCTCACCGCTCGGCAATCGGCTTCCACTTCTGGTCCCGTTCTCCGATGTACTCGCTGTCCGGACGGATCAGACGGTTGTCGGCGTGCTGTTCGATGACGTGCGCGGTCCATCCTGACATGCGGCTGACCGAGAAGACCGGAGTGAACAGGTCCGTCGGGATGCCGAGGTAGTGGTAGACGGTGGCCGCGTAGAAGTCGACGTTCGGGTAGAGGCCCTTCGTCTCGAAGACCACCTCCTCCATCTCCTTCGACATCCGGTAGTACTTGTCGTCGCCGGAGGCCTCGGCGAGCTCCTGCGACATCCGGCGCAGGTGCGTGGCACGCGGGTCCTCGGTCTTGTAGACGCGGTGCCCGAAGCCCATGATCTTCTCGCCCGCGGCGAGCTTGTCACGTACGGCCTGGGCGACGGCGCCCGGGTCGAGCGACTCCAGCGTGCGCATGACCTGCTCGTTGGCGCCGCCGTGCAGGGGACCCTTGAGCGTGCCGATGGCCGCCACGATGGCCGAGTGCATGTCGGACAGGGTCGCGGCGCAGACGCGGGCGGCGAACGTGGAGGCGTTCATCGTGTGGTCGGCGTGCAGGACCAGGCAGGTGTCGAAGATCTCGACCTCGCGATCACCGGGGACGCGCCCGGTGATCTGCAGGAGGAAGTTCGCCGCGATGCTCAGCCCGGGGTCCGGATCGGGGACGGCCCCCCCGGTCCTGGCGGCGTGGTAGCGGGCGACGAGGATCGGCTGCTGCGCGGTCAGCCGGGCCGCCTTGCGCAGGTTGGCGTCGGGACTGTTGGAGTCCTTGTCCGGATCGTCGCCGCTGGCCAGCGAGACCAGCGTCCGCAGGGCCTCCATGGGGGCCTGCTTCTCGGCGACCTCCGGGATGTTCGCCTCGACGAGGGCGCCGAGTGTCCGTCCCCGGACCAGCTCCGCCCCGTAGGCGGCCAGCTGCTCCTTGTTGGGGAGGGTTCCGTACTGCAGCAGGTGCGCGGTCTCTTCGAAGGTGGCGCGGCCGGCCAGATCGTGTATGTCGTAACCACGATAGAAGAGGCGACCGGCCTTGCCGTCGATGTCGCTGAGCGCTGTGGACGCGGCGACGACGTCGGCGAGACCTTTGGTGGACTTGTCCGCCATGAGTGTTTCCTCCGCTTATCTGTGACCGAAGTCTACCTGTGAGCAGCGGAAACCTCCCCGACAGGTCCAGACCAATTTCACGCCGGATTCTCCTTATGGCAAAGGCGATTCCGCATCACCGCGTTTGGGTAAGCCGGAGCTGTAGGAATAGTTACGGCGGGCTACCTGGGGAGGAACTGCCGTGGAGGGGCCGTTCATACGCATCGAGGACACCGGCGAGGTGATCCCGTTGCGCCCCGAGATCACGACGGTCGGACGTGGGCGGGGAGTGGACATCCGGCTCAACGATCCGAGCGTTTCCCGGCTGCACGCGGAGTTCGTGCGGCGCGGGCCCTACCTGTACGTCGTCGACCTGGGCCTGTCGCGCAACGGCACCCGGGTCAACGGCCGGCCGATCGCCAGGAGGGTGCTGGACGACGGCGACGTGGTCTCCTTCGGCGCGGCGCGGGCCCGGATCGGCGGGCTTCCGCGGGAGGACTTCGCTCCGGAGGTCGAGCTCCGCCGCGCCGCGGCGCCGGAGCTGACGAGGCGGGAGGTCGACGTCCTGACCTCGCTGTGCCGCCCCGCGCTGTCGGACGAGGCGTTCGTCGCCCCGGCCACCGCGCGGGAGATCGCCGACGACCTGGTGGTGACGGAGGCGGCGGTCAAGCAGCACCTCCTCCGCCTCTACCAGAAGTTCCGGATCCCGGAGGGGACCAACCGGCGCACCAGGCTGGCCAACGAGGTCGTCGCCCTGGGGCTGGTCAGGCCCACCCCCGTGGTGCCGCCACAGCGCGGGACCGGCGCCCCGGAGCCTCAGACGGCGGCCACCACCGCGAACCGCAGGGCGTCCTAGCGGGCCGGCCGGGATTCCGGCGGCCGGTTCCGGGCCGGTCGGGATCCCGGCGGGCCGATCCGGTGTGTCAGCCCTGCTCTCGGACGCGCTTCTCCGCGGCCTCGACCACGTTGGCGAGGAGCAGCGCCCGGGTCATCGGGCCCACGCCGCCCGGGTTGGGGGTGAGGAAGCCCGCGACGTCCGCGACGTCGGGGGCGACGTCACCGGCGATCTTCCCGTCCACCCGGGAGACGCCGACGTCGAGCACGGCGGCGCCCGGCTTCACCATGCTCGCGGTGATCAGGTGCGGCACCCCCGCCGCGGCGACGACGATGTCGGCCCGCCGGGTGTGGGCCGCCAGGTCCTGGGTGCCGGTGTGGCAGAGGGTGACCGTGGCGTTCTCGGAGCGGCGGGTCAGCAGCAGGCCGAGCGAGCGGCCCACGGTGATGCCGCGGCCGACCACGACGACCTCGGCGCCCTTGAGCGGCACACCGTACGCCTGGAGCAGTTTGACGATGCCGTGCGGGGTGCAGGGCAGCGGCGCGTCGACCATGTGGACCAGACGGCCCAGGTTGACCGGGTGAAGGCCGTCGGCGTCCTTCTCCGGGTCCATCCGCTCGATCAGCGCGAGCGTGTCGAGGTGACGGGGCAGCGGCAGCTGGACGATGTAGCCGGTGCACTCGTCGGCCGCGTTGAGCTCGTCGACCACCGCCTCGACCTCGGCCTGGGTGGCCGTGGCGGGCAGGTCCCTGCGGATGGAGGCGATGCCGACCTCGGCGCAGTCGCGGTGCTTGCCGGCGACGTAGATCTGGCTGCCCGGGTCGTCGCCCACCAGGACGGTGCCGAGCCCGGGGACGATCCCCCGCTCACGCAGCACGGCGACCCGCGCCGTGAGGTCCGCCTTGATCTTCGCTGCCGTGGCCTTGCCGTCGAGAATCTGCGCACTCATACGGCTACCCTCTCACGAGATCACCCGCGCTCCTCCGCCTCCCTCCGCTCCAGAATCCGGCGGGTGAAGGGGATCCACTCCACAGCCCGCCCACCCACGTAGGCCGCGCCGAGCGCAATGATGATCAGCATCCAGGGGCCGGCCCAGAAACCATGCATGATCACGAGGGCATACAGGGCGTGGTCGAGCAAGGGCATGAGGAATCTCCACGGCGGGAAGGGAAGGAATGCTTCAGACTAACCGCAGGTCAAACCTTTTTCATCCAGTTAGTCCTGTCTGATCCGCCACTTTCCTGTCTCCCGTGTACGGCCGCCACACCCGTGTGCGGCAGCCGTACGGCGGTGGCGGATCAGTGGAAGAAGTGGCGGGTGCCGGTGAAGTAGAGGGTGACGCCCGCGGCCTCGGCGGCGGCGACGACCTCCTCGTCCCGGATCGAACCGCCCGGCTCCACGACCGCCTTCACCCCGGCGTCGATGAGGATCTGCAGGCCGTCGGCGAAGGGGAAGAACGCGTCGGAGGCCCCGGCGGAGCCCTGCGCGCGGTCACCCGCGCGGGAGACCGCGAGCCGCGCCGAGTCGACCCGGTTGACCTGGCCCATGCCGACGCCCACGCTCGCGCCGTCCGCGGCGAGCAGGATGGCGTTGGACTTCACCGAGCGGCACGCCTTCCAGGCGAAGGCCAGGTCGGCGAGGACCTCCGCGGAGGCCGCGGGACCGGCCTTCAGCTCCCAGGTGGACGGGTCGTCGCCGGGGGCGTCCACCCGGTCGGCGGTCTGCACCAGCAGGCCCCCGTCGATCCGGCGGAACTCCACCGGGTTGGCCGGGCCCTGCGGGCAGGCGAGCAGCCGGATGTTCTTCTTCGCGGTGAGCACCGCCAGCGCCTCCTCGGTGAAGGAGGGGGCGACCACGACCTCGGTGAACACCTCGGCGATCTGCCGGGCCAGCTCCTCGGTCACCGCGCCGTTGACCGCGATCACACCACCGTACGCCGAGACCGGGTCGCAGGCGTGGGCCTTGCGGTGCGCCTCCGCGACGTCGGCGCCGACCGCGATGCCGCACGGGTTCTGGTGCTTGATGATCGCCACGGCGGGCTCGGCGAAGTCCCACGCGGCCCGCCAGGCGGCGTCGGCGTCCAGGTAGTTGTTGTAGGACATCTCCTTGCCGTGCAGCTGCTCGGCGTTGGCCAGGCCGTCCCGCTGCCCGGAGTACAGGGCCGCGCGCTGGTGCGGGTTCTCGCCGTAGCGCAGCGACGAGCGGAGCTCCCAGGCGGCGCCCATGTAGCTCGGCCAGGCGCCCTCCTCCGCGGCGTAGACGTTTGCGAACCAGGAGGCCACCGCGGTGTCGTAGGCGGCGGTGTGGGCGTACGCGGCGGCGGCCAGGCGGCGGCGCTCGGTGAGGGTGAAGCCGCCCTCGGCCACCGCGGTGAGCACGTCACCGTAGGAGGCCGGGTCGACCACGACCGCGGCGGTGCCGTGGTTCTTGGCCGCGGCGCGGATCATCGCGGGGCCGCCGATGTCGATCTGCTCCACGCACTCGTCGTCGGACGCGCCGGAGGCGACGGTCTCCTGGAACGGGTAGAGGTTGACCACCACCAGCTCGAACGGCTCGATCTCCAGCTCTTCGAGCTGCTTGACGTGGGCCGGGTTGCCGCTGTCGGCGAGCAGGCCCGCGTGCACGCGCGGGTGCAGGGTCTTGACCCGCCCGTCGAGGCACTCGGGGAACCCGGTCAGCGACTCGACGGGGGTGACGGGAACACCGAAGGAAGCGATCTTCGCGGCGGTTCCCCCGGTGGAGACGATCTCCACACCCGCGGCGTCGAGCCCGCGGGCCAGCTCCTCCAGCCCGCTCTTGTCGTACACCGCGATCAAAGCGCGCCGGATGGCGATGCGGGTCACTTGATGCTCCTCCTGGTCGGTTCCGGTTTTCTCCGGGGCGCCCGGCTCATCCGCCGGGTCGTCCGAAACGAACAATCCTGCCGGTGACGGTCCAGCCCTCGCGGGCCATCCGGCCGACGGTGTCAACGAGCAGAGTGCGCTCGACGGTCTTGATGCGCTCGTGCAGGCTCGCCTCGTCGTCGCCCTCCAGCACGGGCACGCTCTCCTGGGCGATGATCGGCCCGGTGTCGACCCCGGCGTCGGCGAGCATCACGGTGCAACCGGTGACGCGCACCCCGTACGCGAGGGCGTCGCGGACGCCGTGCGCGCCGGGGAAGGAGGGGAGGAGCGCGGGATGGGTGTTGACGACCGGGAACGCCTGCAGCGTCGGGGCACCGAGGATCTTCATGAAACCCGCGCAGACCACCAGGTCGGGGCGGTGTCCGGCGATACGCTCGGCCAGCGCCCGGTCCCACTCCTCACGGGTGGGGTGGTCGGCCAGCCGCTCCACGAAGGTCGGCACACCGGCCCGCTCCGCGCGGGCCAGCCCTTCGATCCCGTCACGGTCGGCGCCCACGGCGACGACGCGGGCACCGTAGGTTTCGTCTGCCACAGCGTCCAGCAGGGCCTGTAGGTTGGTTCCAGAACCGGACACGAGGACCACAAGCCGAACGGCCTGGGATGACACCGACGCACTCCATTCGCAAGGGGACTCACGCCGCTGCAAGGGTATCGGCCTGTCCGTACGAACGATGCAAGGAGGTCAGGTGACACTACCCGTCCAGGTGCGGCCGGCTGACAGCGCGGGCCGGAGAGCGCTGTGGCTCGCGTTCGCGGCGGTGGTGATGACGCTCATGCTCCCGGTGGCCGGGCTCGTCATGTCGATCTTCGCGCTCGTCGCGTCGATCCGCGCGATCCCGGCGCTGCGCTCCGTCCCCAAGCCCATCGGCACCGCCGTGGCGGGCATCGTGCTCTCGGCCGGGGCGCTGCTGGTGTCGGCGGCGGTGACGGCCCTGCAGTTCTACTTCGGTGACGAGCTGTCCGCCTACACCGAGTGCAACCGGGGCGCGGGCACCGTCGCGTCCCAGAACGAGTGCGTGGAGCAGCTCGAACGGGCGATGGAGAAGAAGATGCCCTTCGTCCAGCCCGGCCAGGTGCAGTTCCCCTTCCCCCCGTGACCGGCACGATCTCCCCGTGAGCCGGGTGGCGCCGCGCGGGCGGGGCACCGGGAGCGCCGCCCGCGCGGGCCGATCCGCGGTCACTCGGTGGCCCGGGGGGCAGGCCCTCCCGGAGGGAACCCCCCCGCCACCGCCGTCAGTCGCGGTCCCAGGCGTAGGGGTCCAGGTAGATGACGTGGCCGCCCTTGTCGTCGGTCTCGTCGACGATGTCGCGCCGGGGCGGGCGCGGTGGTTCGGGGCGGCGGGGCTTCGGCGGGTTCTCCGCGGCCGCCGAGGCGTGCTCGTCCTCCCAGTCGTCCCGGATGACCGGGATCGGCTGGGTGTCGCACTCGGTGGCGTCCAGCCAGTGACCGGGCAGCTTGCGCAGCTCCTCCGGTTCGGCGAACCCGACCTTGCTGGCCACCGACCCGGCGGCCTTGGCGAGCTTGACGCCCGCCTTGCGCACCGGCGCGGTGGCCGTGCCGACCTTGGCCGCCGCCTTGGTGACGGCCGTGTTGTGCCCCCGGAAGATCAGCCACCAGTTGGCCAGCCCCGCGGAGATCCCCGCGGCGACCCCGACCTCCAGGGTGACCGAGAGCATCACCTCCCAGCCCGACGGTCCCACCGTGGACAGCCGCGCACCGCCGAGCGAGCCGCCGGACAGCGCCGCCAGCAGCCCGGCCGCCGCCCCGGTCGCCGCGCCGCAGACGAACCCCCACAGCGGGGCGCCCTCGTACGAGGGGGACGGGGCGACCCGGACGACCAGCACACCCGCCACGGCACCGGCCACGAAGGGCACCGCGATCACCGCCATCACCCAGGCCGGGGTGGGGCCCGCCTCCGGCAGCGCACCCAGGATGGGCAGGCTCGGCACCGTGCCCAGCTGGACCCCCGTCGGCGCGACCAGCGTTCCGGTGCCGACGGTGAAGCCGGGACCGGCGATGTAGGCCATCCCCCAGATCACCGCGTTCAGCGCGTAGAGACACTGGATGAGCAGCAGGAGCAGGCCGCCGACGAAACCGGGCGACAGGACCCCGGACAGCTCCCTGACCTGCGCGAAGTTGACCACGAGCGCGCCGAGCACGATGACCGCGCCCGCCACGAGCATGATCGCCAGGGCGGCCGACGTGCCCACCACGACCGAGCGGAGCCGCTCGGGCAGCAGGCGCAGCATCGACCGCCACGGCCCGATCGTCCTGGCGACGGCCAGGGAGCCCGCGCCGAAGGCCAGCACCAGGTGACTGACCAGCACGTCACCGAGGAAGGGCTGGGTGATCTCGTTCCGGGTGATCAGCGCGATCGTCCCCGCCAGCAGCGCGTACGGCGCCGCCAGCGAGATGCCCGCCTGCGCGATCAGGACCAGTTGCGCCCGGCGCCGGGCGTTGGCCACTTCCTTCGGGCTGTTCTTGGGCAGCCGGGCGGGCAGCCGGAGCCGCAGGTCGGCGTCGCGGGCCATCCAGATCGCGGCGCGGTACAGCAGGAGGGCGGGAAGGACCGTCAGCCCGAGCGGGAGCAGCCCCACCGAACCACCGGGGATCGCGAACCCCGCGTGGTGAGCGGCCAGCCAGACCTGCGCCGCGGTGCGGAACACCGCCGGCAGACCGGAGCCGAGCGCACCACGGGGTGCGGCGATCCAGCCGACCAGCGTGAGCGTGGTGAGCACCGCCAGCCCCACGCCGAGCGTCCACGCGGCGGCGAGCATCCCGGAGACGGGGAGCGGCCGGCGGACGTCATCGTCGTCACCCGTGAGGCCGGGCAGGGGGATACGGCTGAGGACATTGCGGGGGGCCGTCCGGAGCTGATCGAAAAGGGCCGTCACAACAGTCGATGGTCTCAGGATCTTCCGCGCGGAAGGGACTCCTTCGCCCCGCGTGTCGCGCACCGCGCCCCAAGCCCCACATGTGCTAGTACGAGCGCCGGACACGGGAAGGGCGCCCGGCGAGGTGCCGGACGCCCTTCCGTCGTCGTCCTCCGTCGTCCCGCCGCGCGCCTCCGGGAACCCGGGGCCGCGGTGGCCGGTACGGCTAACGCGCCTGCATGACCTCGCGCATCAGGCGGGCGGTCTCGCTGGGAGTCTTGCCGACGCGGACGCCGACCTTCTCCAGGGCCTCCTTCTTGGCCTGGGCGGTGCCGGCCGAGCCGGACACGAT